>JAZUHM010000301.1:0-11203 GCA_045641725.1 Bacteroidaceae bacterium
CTAAGGTAGATGTTTATACTATTGACGGCAGACTCGTTCGCAAAGGCGTAGAGGCCGTCACTGCACTCAAGGCTCTTGCTGACGGCACATATATTGTTAATGGTAAAAAGCTTAAGAAATAATGAAAAGCAAATATATTGCACCGACTCTTTTGACTATAGGATTCCAAAGTGGCAAGATGATTGCAGCAAGCTTACCTATTTCCACTGAAGATTCTGACGACGAGGCACGCTCTAACGCATTTTGGGGTGAGACTCTCTTTGATGAATCCGACAACGAAGATGCTTCTCTCTTTTAATTAGTGCATTTTGTATCATGATATGCGGCAGTTCATTCGTAAGAAAGAGCTGCCGCTTAATCTTTTTTATTGTCTTGTGATTTTTGTGAGAATTGTATCCGATGATGATACAATACCCTTGTAATTTTGCAGCCGGAAATGAGAAAACGTAATTTTTAATTGTAAAATCATAAGGAAATGAAAAAGACAACCAAATCTGAAATGGAGATTTTTGAGTATGACGACGATGTGAGAATGTTTGAGGACAAGTATAGCGAGGAGTTTGATCCCGAACAGTTTGATAGGGAACTTAAAGAGTTTCGTGCAAACTACCCCGACTGTCCGCCAGTTAACCCAATTCCAGTGCTTGACCTTATTATGAAGCGCGAATATGCCGAAGCCATACTCAGGGGCGAGAAAAAGGTGGAGTTTAGAGAGTTTTCGGAGCACTATGTAAACAGAATCTATGACAAGGCCATGGTAGAGTTTGTAGATCGCAATATAAAAGATGTAGAAGTGGCGATGGCGGTGGATTACTATATTTCGGAGATCCGTCCAGTGCAGACAATTCACTTCCATAACTACAATAACTCATGGTTTCTCGACGTTTCGGTGAAAGCAAACGACCTGGTGTCGGTAACTACTAAGGACGTGAAATTCCTCCACGAGCAATTCGGCAACCACGAACTTGATGAAGAACTCAAGCAAGTTCAGCGCGAAAAAAATCAGAATCCTCCTTTATATTTCTATTTTGAGATTGGTGAGGTTTTGGATACCAATCTCACGGTATAGGCTCGAAGAGCCGAAGCCTGCAGTGTTGCGAAAAATTGCAACTGCGTAGGAATTTAATATTGTCGCCTTTAAATTTTAAGTCACCCGTGGATGACGCTAATGTCACCCACGGGTGACTTTAATGTCATCCACGGGTGACTTTGATGTCATCCACGGGTGACTTAAAATTTGATGGGGTTAAAAAGGAGTTGTAAGGAAGATAAAGAGGAGTTAACGGACGATACTAATATTTAAGTTGGTGTCTTTCGTAAGCGCTTTGTTTTTAGATTTTTTGTATCTAAATTATTACCTATTACCTTATTATTTATATATTTGCACGTGAATGGGTAATTTTTTGAAATAACTGATAAACAATAATAGAATGAAAAATTTATTTCTTTTTGTGGCTGCTATGTGTATGATGGTTTCGTGTGGCAGTGATTTGATGGATGATTTTCAAGATGAATTGTCTGTGCCTGTTGTCAAATATGTGGTTGATGACTTTGTGCAGGATGCTCCTGTGATGCGTTCGGCGCTGAGCAGCAATGGTAAGTTTTCCTGGTCGTCGGGCGATGCTATTGGTGTGATTCCCGACGGCAGCTATCAGTTCTGCTTTGAGGTGGATGAGAGCACTGCGGGTTCTAATTCTGCCAAGTTCAACGGCGGCGGTTTTTCTCTTACTACCAGTCAGACTTATTACGCCTACAGTCCTTATTCGCCCGAGAATTTTCAGAAGGGCGTGCAGACCAAGGTGGCTTACGATCTGAGTGGCCAGACTTTGCTCAAGTCTAATTCTACTGAGGGCCTGGGTGCTTACGACTACCTCTATTCGAGCGCTGTGCCCGAGGCTGTGAACTCTGCCGTATTCCAGTTTCACCATGCTATGGCTATCGTTGCCATCAGGGTTGTGGCGGCTGAGGCTACTACTGTGGGTAATATCATTCTCCAGACCGACGGCGCATTCAGCCTGGCGGGTACTTATCGCCTTAACAACGGCGCTACTATTTCTACCAAGTCTTCGCCGACTATCACTTTCGCTACTGACAACCTGACCTTGAGCAAAGGCCAGTCGGCTACTTATTATGCTATGGTTGCGCCGGTTGATCTTATCGACAAGACTATCACGGTACGCATTGGTTCTACCGAGACGGAGATTAAGGGCTTTGATATTCAGGCTGGTCATCTTTATACTATTGATGTCAATTCTTCTGACAAGGCTACGGGCTCTACTATCAACGGCCACCGCTATATCGACATGGGTATGCCGTCGGGCACTCTTTGGGCTGAGAGCAATATGGGCTACGACAATGATTATGTGGGCGGCAAGCACCAGGCTACCAAGGGTGCCTATAGTTTTGGCGATTTCTATGCTTGGGGTGCTACCGAACCGTATTATACTACCATCACTCACAACTATTCGGGCGGCTCGCCGTTGTTTAATTCGGGCTACAACAAGGCTTACAGTAGCGCCAACACTCCTCCTCCAGGCTCGTCAGACATGATTGCCGGCGGTCAGTATGACGCGGCTTATGTCAAGTGGGGCTCCGACGCCACCTATCAGTGGCAGATGCCGACGCAGGCGCAGTGCGACGAGCTGATCAGCAACACCACCTGGGAGCGCATGGAAAGCGGCAATGCGGAGTTTAACGGAGTGCCTGGCCTCAAGCTCACCAGCACTAAAAACGGCAAGGTTTTGTTCTTGCCAGGCGTGGGCCGCATGCGCAACACGGCGGTCTATTCCAGTGGCGGAGTGTCTTATTACGGCATTGTCAACGCTATTCGCATTTGGACTGCCAACGGCGGCTATTTCTTTGCCTTTGACTATTCATTCAGGACCACGGGCCCTTACACCATTGCCAGCGGCAGCCGCTACGATGGCCAGCAGATTCGCCCAGTGGCAGTAAAGAAGTAATTGTTTTGAGGAGGTAAGGAGATAAGGAGGTAAGGAGATAAGAAGATATGGAGATAAGGAGGTAATAATAGTGCCTACGTCTCTATCAAATCCGATTATCTTTTCTATAATTCCCCTTTAACTTCCCCTTAACTCCCCTATAACTCTATAAGAAAAACTCTCTAAAAAGAACATGAGACAATTTATCATAATAATTGCGGTTTGTTTTGCCATTCTGCCCTTGGCGGCTCAGCCGGAGCATAATATCGAGAATGGCGCGGTGAAGGCTTTTCTTGCCGATAGGACCTATGAGACCAATAGCGACTATTCTCAAACGGTAGTGACCAAGTATAATTCTTCTACCTACTATAGCGGATCGCGCCATCGGCCGGTGCCGGTCACAATATCGTGGACTCTCTCGGCCACTCCGCAGTCGCAGACTATTGTGGTGAGCACCAACGAGGATTTTTCCAATCCGCTCACCTTCACTGCGTCGGCCGCTGCCACCTCTGTGGATATCTATAATCTCGTGCCGGGCCAGATGTATTATTATAAGGTAATTGGCCATAAGTCAAACGGCACGCAAACCATTGAGGCCGACAATGCTTTTACCGTGGCCGGTCCTGTGAGAATGATTTATGTAGATGGCGTCAACAATGTGCGCGACCTTGGCGGCTGGCAGACTTCGTTGAAAAAGCCCGTCCTGTATGGGCGTGTCTATCGCGGCGCCAATCTTGATAATATCACTGCTGCCGGTCGCGCAGAGTTTCACGACCGCTTGGGAGTGAGGGCCGAGCTGGATTTGCGTCGCGCCGACGAGACCGTGATTACCTCATCGCCTCTGGGCCCCGACGTAAACTATATGCGTTTGTCCACCACTGAATACTACAACGGCATGGCCAATCAGCCCTCTACGCTGATAGAGGATTTTAAGTTTATCATTGCCAATCTGCGCCAGGGCCGCCCCACGATGTTTCACTGCCTGATAGGTGCCGACCGCACTGGCACTCTGGCCTTTATGCAGGAGGGAGTGCTCGGCGTGGGCGAGACAGATCTCTGCCGCGATTATGAGCTCACTACTTTCTCAGTCACCGGCGACCGCTTGCGTTCTTCTTTGGCCGACATGGTGAAATATGTCAAGACATTCTCGGGCTCCAATCTGCAGCAGAAGTTTTATAATTATCTCCTCTCAAAAGGCATGACTCACGAGGAACTTGACGATTATATTGCCATTATGCTCGACAACTATACCCTGCCAACCCGCATCGCCACCGCTGCAGACCAATATCTCCTGCACATGGGCGACACGGTGAGCCTCATGCCGCAGTTCTACCCCGTGGATTATGCGCCGGCGGTGGTTTACGCCACTTCTGATGAGCAGGTGGCTGAGGTGACTGCCGATGGCCGTGTGATTGCCCATGCCGCCGGTCAGGCTGTGGTAACCGTCAGTGTGGGTTTTCACAGCGAGATATATACGCAGGTTGTGGTCAATGTGCAGAGTGGCGAGGAGTCTGCTGTGCCGGCGCAGGTGGCCATGCCATCGGGCAGCGGCATAAATATATATAATGTAGTAGGTGAAAATCTCGTGGCCAATGGCTCGTTTGAATACCAGTCGGCCACCGCGCTATGGACCGATGTAAACAACGAGCAGCTCGGTGCCGCCAATTTTGCAGCGCCCGCCGTGGATGCTCCTTATGGCGGTCGTTATCTGCAGTCGCTCGCCAATGGCGATGCACTATCGCCGGCCTCAATTGTGCGCTCAGTTCCAGTAGAGGCGGGCAAGACCTATGTGGTCGGCTACTGCATAAAAAACACCGGCGGCACTGCGGTGGTCAGCAATCCCGACATCAAACTGATTCTGAAGTCAGGCTCTACAGCCCAAGGCACCACCGACGACTTTGACAACAAGCCTATCGACGGTCAGGGCGGCGATGACAACAAGCCCGGCGGCACGGTTGACGATTTTATCATAGGTAGCAATGCTTATGTGTCGTCTGTCGGTCCAGAGCCGCAGACATTGGATTTCCACCCGTCGTATGGCGGCGAATGGACGGCGCAGACCTATGTCTTTACAGTGCCCGACAACTATAGCTGGTGCGAGATGCAGTTTGCAGAACTTGGCAGCCACGGCGGAGCCACCTGCCTGGACAATGTCTATGTGGCCGAGGCGCGCAAGGCCGGCACAATCTCCTCTGCCAAGAGATATTTGCAAGAAGTGGTGGGCAGCGTGGTGCTGACAAACTACGGCGATGAGCCCTTGCAGTATCCGGCAGCTAAGGCGCGCCTTGTAGAAGAAGCCTTTGCTAAGGCTGAGGCTTTGCTTAGTCTCAATCCCACAGCCCAGCAGGTAGCTCAGGCGGTCAATGAAGTGCGCCTTGCGCTGGCCGACTATTCATCGGCGCCCCTCAACTCGCCCGACCCGCAGCAGTGCTATCTCATACAGAGCGGCGACAAGGTGCTCACTCCATACGACAACCTCACAGCAGACCTCGCTCTTGCTGCCGACGATAATCTCGACCAGGGTTTCCGCTTCCTCTATACAATGGAGAGCGATATCTACATCATAGAGCATCCGCTCAACGACGGCACCAGTCTCTATCTGACCAGCGATGGTAAGACCCTTGCTCTCACGCCACGCATCGGCGAGGCCACCAGGTTTAAGATACTCCACACCAATCAGCAGGGCCAGACAGTGTTGAGCGTGGCAGATGGCAAGCAATTGTTCAGCTTCAGCATCGCGCCCGACTATGGCATACTCAATGAGGTCAGCGCCACCACCACCGACGGCTCCGCCGCCACGTCAGTAGCCATCTACACCCTCAGTGGCCAGCGCGTGCAGTCCACGCACTCCGGCATCTACATCGTCCGCTACTCCGACGGCACCACCCGCATCGAGAAAGTTAAATGATATATTATAATAATGTGGTGAGTTATTATTCTTCTTTAGGAAGATTTGGGTATTTTTGGGATAGCATTTGGGGTAGCAAATGCCCCAAAACCAACTCCCTGACAACAATATATTTTATTGGCTCAGTGGAAATACTAGGGGCAAGTTTGTGACAAACTTTTTGATCACATGTTTTGATTAAATTATTTCAACCCCCCAGTATTTTTCCACTGAGCCCACAAAACTCTTTTCTTCTACTTGTGCTGCAATATTGGGAAACAATGAGAACGTTTCTGTTTTGACAAAGATAAATCTTGTATCTTGTTCTATCTTAAATCTTGTTTCAAATAGAATACGAAGTGCTAAATTGTCACCCAAAAGAATGACAATGCATAGTGAACTTAATTCCCATCCAACATCATCACGCAGCAGAAAGCCATCAGGATTTTCTACCACTACCAGCCTTGTGTCCTCATGGTCAAATAAGTATTTGGCTATCTCATTACGAAGTATTGGCTTGTCCATTTGTTCTATAGTTTTCAGTTGCATGGATTTTCTCGTAAAATAAGAACTGCTTGATATGCAGGCAGTTACACGCAAGGTGGATTTTCTCGTAAAATAAAATTATCCATAAAAAGGAATGTATGTTACGAACTTTTTCGAAGTTTGTGTTTCATCCTCTTGTTTTATATAACCCGCTTCTAATGTATCTGCAATTATTTTAGATGCAACTGCCGAGTTATTCTTTTCTAATAGGAAGCGTTCACGTACAGATTGATTGTTGATTGATTTGCCATCCTCAAATTTTAAACAAGCATGTTGATAGCAAGCAGAAATTCTTTCTTGTTTATTCATGTCCTTCCAGGATTTTTTGGGAAATAATGTCACTTTTGTATGCACTTCACTTTTGTTGAATTTTGGAGCAGGTTGCCCTTCTTTCTCAATAGCTTCTATTGCGCGGTCTATACCACTGCCACGTTTCTCACATATTTCAAATTGAAAAAGTGCTTCTGCCAATTTTTCGTTACGAGAATGTGGAGGTAAATCTATCAATCGATTTATGTCATTGAGCGGTGGTCCTGGGTTGGTTATGGTTAATCTATTGGAAAAAATTTCTATTACCACCTGCATTCCACTAGACGAGAAATCTTGGTGAATAAGAGCATTGGCAACAAACTCACGGATAGCTACGCGAGGGTAAGTAGGAATGTCCTCACGGAAGGTCGTAATACTCTCTGTTGATGTCTGCTTCATGATATAATCAATCAGTCCTTCAAATCCAACTGCATAGCCATATTTGCCATGTTGCTCTAATATTTGGCTCCTGTTGTTTGTTCCCACATACTTGCGCACAATCACGTTGTGAGAAGACAAATCCTCAAACTCGGCTATATCTGAAGCAAACAGAATAGCGCCCATATTGGTAATATTCCATTTGTCACCATCTTTTTGGCAAAGACCATATTCTGCCATTCGCTCTGCAATCAAAGTGAAGTCCTGTGGAATGTTCTTCTTTATCAGTTCATATAATTTCCTAAAATTCAACATCCCCAATAGCTCCTTGACAGTAAGCCCTTTTTTTGCCAATCTTTTTTCAAATGGTTGTCCTTGGGCATCGGCAATCATTGATTTAACCTGAGATGGTGTCATTTTTATGGTTTGACCTGCCGACCTGTGGTACGCTTCGTAAATATCCTTTCCACGCAAATGAACAGGTTTGTCAGTCTGTTCAGGAATATTCACAAATAGTAGTGCATTTCCTTTGTAATCCAATACCGCATGTTCCAAGGCGATTGATACAGAGAGATTGTTCTTTGCAATATTGCCAAGAGTTCTCAATGTTTGTTCTGTTTCATCCTTGGATAGAGGTGCAAATGTGGTATCATCGTTAATACCATATACCATTAGCCCTCCACCAGAATTATTAGCAAAGGCACAAATATGTTGCGCTATACGGTCTGATTTGTTAGACAGTTTGCTTTTCCAATCCAGCCCATTCAATTCAGATGGTACAGGATATAAGCTATCTTCAAGCATTTTTATTGCGTTGTCTTTCCAATTCATTCTGCAAATATATAAAATTATACTCTTGTAGTAGCAATATCATAATACTGTAGAAGGATTTCATCCTCCATAAGTAGAGTTTCTTGTATCTTATCACCAACCTTGATAATGGTAGCAAAATTCTTTTTTTGATAACAGTCTTTGAAGCCCACACGCAGTACTTCCAAACGTGCATCCTTCAGTTTTTTGCTCTTTGGCAAATTTGCATGCTCTACGTAATGGTCAAACTCACGGAGTAATTTCTTTACTCGTATCTTCTCAAGGTCTGCTTCCTTTTCTGGGTCTGGCAATCTCCAATAGCCATTATCGTCCTCCAAAAAGTTCTCTTTCAATATATCTATAAGCTCGGGAATTCTATCTCCCTTTTTAGGATTTGCCATCGCTTGCATCCAATTAGGATGAATGTCTTGGTATGTTTGTGCTTTATCCTTTAATTCATGTTTAAGCCAATGGATACCACTCTGCTCACTATCAACAAACAAAGACAATCCTTCTATTTCTGGTGCATCATGTTTCTTCTGGTCATATTCAACAGCTTGTTCTGCATTAAAGAACATATCATCACGCATGACAAATCTGTCTTTTAAGCCTTGTTGAAACTCTTGTGAACCAAGTGGGATAGAATAACCATGCTGCACATAGTAAGCAATTAATCTATCATAAAGAATCTTTGGACTACGCTCAACCATAGTAGATGTTTATCCATTTTTGTACGAAACAATTGTTGTAAAATATCTGGTACAACCATTTTTAATTGTGTGGCCTTAACTGAGTTGTTAGTTAAATAATAACTTAATTCATTTCCGACATCTATAGATGATGTGTCAATCGAATTGGATTTATCAACAACAATTCTATATCTAGGCGCAGCAGATAGAAATTGGGAGATTTTTTCTTCTTGTTCAGCAGTCATATGGGTTCGCTGTATGATTAATTTTGTTCTTGCTCGGTAGGATTGAGTAAAACCTTAACATCTACGTTAAGCAGTTTTGCTATCCTGTCTAATGTTACAAGGTCTGGTTGGATACTATTCTGGCACCATTTACTCACGGTACAAGCAGATTTGCCAAGCTGTTCGGCCAACCATTTTCCTGTTTTATTCTGTTCCACAAGAACAACTTTTATTCTGTTAATATTAGCCATAATATTTTAATTAATATAAATATGGTACAAAGATATTGAAACTAAACCAAAAAAACGACTTTTAGGAGATGAAAATCATAAAAACTATGTTTGTACGGGCAAAGATAATATAAAAATGGAGATAGAATTGCTTCCATCTCCATTCATTTGTTCTCTTTTTATAAAAGCAGTGTGCTGCCGATCTGCACACTGCTTTTCAATTATTCTTCCTCTTCTTCTTCAAAATCATCTTCATTCTCACTTTCAACTTCATCTACCTGATTCACCAAGTTTTGTAGAAGTGTTTTTACAGCTGGTGTTCTTTAATGTGGTGAGTTACTATTCTTTTTTTAGGAAGATTTGGGTATTTTTGGGATAGCGTTTGGGGTAGCAAAAGCCCCAAAACCGTATCAATTTAATACTTTTTGTACCTATTTTACATACAAAATGGAGAGGTTTCAACCTCTCCATTTTGGTGCAAGTTGCTGATTTTCAGCAATAAAATATAAAAGAAGTCTATTAATACTCTTCTTCGTCAAAGAAGAAGTCTTCTTTGGTTGGGTAGTCGGGCCAGATTTCTTCGATTGACTCGTAGGCTTCGCCTTCGTCTTCGAGTTCCTGAAGGTTTTCTACTAATTCCATTGGTGCTCCTGAGCGGAGGGCATAGTCGATTAGTTCATCTTTGGTTGCAGGCCATGGTGCATCGTCTGCGAGCTTTGATGCCAGTTCAAGTGTCCAATACATTATTATATATATTTTAGAGGTTTATTTTTGTTTTGGGCTGCAAAAGTACGGCTTTTATATCTTATACACGAATATTT
Organism: Bacteroidaceae bacterium; assembly: GCA_045641725.1. GTDB lineage: Bacteria > Bacteroidota > Bacteroidia > Bacteroidales > Bacteroidaceae > UBA6382. The sequence continues at coordinate 9,834 of JAZUHM010000301.1, forward strand.
TTGGAAAAAATTATGGTCAATTTGTTAACGAATGTTATTCTATGGGTTATTTTACTGACTTTGTGATATTTAAATTTATTAGTGTTCGGTAAAATTTTTCAGATTGTTTGCAATAGATTAGATTTCAAGGCGTTGTGCACCCATTTGAGTCGTCTGCTCCCCTAGGCGAGGGGAGCTGTCGCGTAGCGACTGAGGGGTCGATGGTGTAATTTGTTGCTATTCAGTCATTTGTACTTGTTGGACCTCCGTACCCCTCCGCCCTGCGGGCACCTCCCCTCCTCAGGGGAGGAGACGACTCAATCAGTATTTTTTCCGGACACTAATAATTTAAATTGGGAAACTATATACATGTTGTCCTCGATTTTTTGGGGGGCGTGTGGCGTGGAAATTTGGTCTTATTACGTGCTTAAATTTTCTAAGTGCGACTTAATTTTCGTTCACAGCGCTGTGAACGTTTGTTCACACCGCTGTGAACGTTTGTTCATAGCGCTGTGAACGATTGTTCACAGCGCTGTGAACTGAAATTTGCGCGCACTTTGATTTTTTTAAGGCGCGCTATGGTTCTGGCAGGTGGGCAAAAAATGGGGCTGATACTTGTGTACCAGCCCTGTTATATGGGGTAATAATGGTTTGTGTCTTGGTTGTGGTGGCGGGGCTGTGCCTGTTAGAATTGCTTGAGGATTTCTTCTACGCCGGCTTGCTGATTTATTTTGCGGGCGAGTACAAACAGGTAGTCGCTCAGGCGGTTTATGTATTGCAGCACGGCTTCATCTACGGGGCATTCGTCGGCCATGGTGAGTATGCGGCGCTCGGTGCGGCGGCATACGGTGCGGCATACATGGGCCTGGCCTGAGGCTGTGGTGCCGCCGGGCAGTATGAAGGCGCGCAATGGGGGCAGTGTGGCCTGGATGGTGTCTATCTCGGTCTCGACGGCTTGGATGAGCTGGGGGTCGAGGGGTTTGGGCTGATAGGATGACTCGGGCTCGGTGGCGAGTATGACTGAGAGGTCGAACAGGGCTTGCTGTACTGACTGTAGGAATTCTTGGTCGTGGGTGTCGGTGAGCATTGAGGCGAGCAGACCGAGGTGGCTTGAGAATTCATCGACGGTGCCATAGGCTTCGAGGCGTGCGTGGGTTTTGCTTACGCGCTTGCCGCCTACGAGTGAGGTCTGGCCTTTGTCGCCAGAGCGGGTGTAGATTTTGGCCATTTTGCTGGTGGGTTTAGTAGTTGACGGTATAGTGTTGTTTGTTGAGTGTGGGTCGGCTCACGATGAGTCCGAGGTCGTAGAGGTCGAAGCTTATGATGCCGGGCTGCTCGTGGATGATTGTCTGCCAGCGCTGGCGGGCTTGGGTATTGCGGCGTATGCCGAA
>JAZUHM010000302.1:0-3598 GCA_045641725.1 Bacteroidaceae bacterium
GTGACTTTGAAGTCATCGCCCGGTGACTTAAAATAATCGCGCGCAAAAGTTATTGCGAGAGGCCATTGGCGGGTGGTTTTACGAATATTAGCTCTTTTTAAGTTTTAACCTTTTCGCTCTCTGCTTATTATGCATAAAAAATCCGTTTAGATAGTGCAAAGGTATCTAAACGGATTTGGGTGGTAAAAAGACAAGGATGTGTTGTTACTCGGAGAGGGCCAAGCGCACCCCAAGGCAGTTGATGCGGAAGTCGGGGTTGCCGTAGTCGCGATAAGCAGAGCGGCAGTACCTGGCGTAGTCGTAATAGCAGCCACCGCGATTCACGCGTTTCGACCCACTATTAGGGCCTGTAGGGTTCGTCTGGGTACTGCTGTTGTAAGAGCCGTACCAATCCTGACACCACTCGTATACGTTACCGCTCATATCATAGATGCCGAGCTCGTTGGGTTGCTTGGTTTTGACGGATTGCGTAGTACTATTGCTGTTATCCAAGTACCAAGCCACATCAATAAGATTGTTACTACCACTATACTGGTAACCTTTGCTCTGCTTTCCGCCACGAGCAGCATACTCCCATTCAGCTTCGGTAGGGAGACGGAATTTCTTGCCTGTAAGTTGGTTGAGTATAGTGATAAAAGTCTGACAATCGTTCCAAGAAACACATTCTACAGGCCTATCTGCACCTTTTCTATCAGAAGGATTGTTTCCCATCACAGCCTGCCACAATTCCTGGGTAACTTCAGTCTCGCCAATCATATAGTTTGACAAAGTTACAGAGTGAATAGGCTTTTCGTCGTCAGAAGGATTCTGCTGCTCAGAAGTCGCACCCATATTGAACGTGCCGCCTTCAACTTTTATCATCTTAAATGAGACGCCATTGACGGTGAACTCATTGTTAGACGGTGCAGTCCAGCCATTAATGATTGCATTATATACCGACACTACATCTGCTGAATTAACCTTGCCGTCGTGATTTACATCTGGTGAGTCTTGTGAATATGCGCTGATTGATAACGCGCACAAAAGGAAAAATAAATATATCTTCTTCATAATTATTAAGTTTTATGCAAATTTACGATAAAATGAACAACCACCAAAGATTTTATACATAAAAAGCATTTGTGGCGGCGGCAGGGTGGGGTTGTGCCACTTTTTTGGTGATTATTTGAAATTGTTTGCATATTTTTTATGAACTTTGCAGTTGAAAATGACGAACCCTAAGCAATTGTAAAAATGGATTGGTTAAATGAGATGCTTCAGATGCCGGCCGAGGTGTATGCCGTGGTGGTGATAGCCGTAATCTGCGCTGTGGGCATCAGTCTGGGCAAGCTGGGCATCAAGGGCATCAGCCTTGGTGTGACCTTTGTGTTTTTTGCCGGTATTCTGGCGGGGCATTGCGGTTTGCATATCGATGCCAGGATTCAGCAGTTTGCCATGAACTTTGGTCTTGTGCTGTTTGTATATACCCTGGGCCTGCAGGTGGGCCCAGGATTTATGAGCGCCTTCCGTCAGGGCGGTGCTCAGCTGAATATGATTGCCATGGGCGTGGTGCTGCTCGGCACCGTGATGGCGCTGGTGTGCAGCTGGGTTACCAATGTGAGCCTGCCCGATATGGTGGGAGTGCTTTGCGGTGCTACTACCAATACTCCGGCGCTGGGTGCGGCGCAGCAGACGCTGGTGCAGATGGGATTGGGCGACGACGCTGCCTCGCTGTCGCTGGGTTGTGCGGTCACCTATCCGCTTGGTGTGGTAGGTGTGATAATTGCCTATATAGTGCTGCGCGCCCTGCATGTGAAGAAGACCCGTCGCGCCGATGCCACCGTGGTTGACGACAACGAGGAGCCGTTTATTGTGTCATTCCATGTGCGTAATCCCGCGGTGGTTGGCCATAGTCTGAGGGAATTGTCTTCGCTGACGCAGAATGATTTTGTAGTGTCACGCCTATGGCGCAATAATGAGGTGCTGCTGCCCGAGTCGGCTACCACGCTGCAGCAGGGCGACCGCGTGCTGGTCATCACCAAGCAGAAGGAGGTGGACCGACTGACCATCTTCTTTGGCGAGCGCGACACCACCGACTGGAATAAGGACAATATCGATTGGAACAAGCTTGACCGCAAACTTGTCTCGCGGCGCATAGTGATCACCAATCACGAGATAAACGGCAAACGACTCGGCGCGCTGCAGTTGCGTAAGCGCTTCTCGGTGAACGTGAGCCGCGTCAACCGCGCAGGGCTCGACCTGATGGCCAGCCCAGACCTGCGCCTGTGCATGGGCGACCGTCTGACCGTGGTGGGCGAGGAACAGGCCGTGTCGCTCGTGGCCAGCCGCATGGGCAATGTGGTGGCCGACCTCGACGAACCGAACCTCGTGGCAATCTTTGTGGGCATCGTGATAGGCTTGGTGGTCGGCAGTCTGCCCATAGCGCTGCCCTCAATGAGCGTGCCAGTGAGCTTAGGTCTGGCAGGCGGCCCAGTGATAGTCGGCATACTGGTCGGCGCTTTTGGTCCCCGTTTCCACATGATTACCTATACCACCAACTCCGCCAACCGCATGCTGCGCGCCCTGGGTCTGGCAATGTATCTGGCCTGCCTCGGGCTGTCGGCCGGTCCGCGCTTCTTCGACACCGTGGTCAGAGCCGACGGCGCCATCTGGATAGGCCTCGGATTCCTGCTCACCCTGCTGCCGGTTGTGATAGTAGGCTGGATCTGCGCAAAATTCTCGCGCTACGATCTGCCCACCGTGGGCGGAATGCTCTGCGGCAGTATGGCCAATCCGATGGCCCTGACATATGTCAACGACACCACCCACTCCGACAAAGCCTCAGTGGCATACACCACCGTATATCCCCTCTGCATGTTCGCCCGAGTGATAATAGCCCAGCTCGTCTTGCTGCTTTTTGCTTGATGACCACATAAAAAACACGGATTTGCGTCATTTGACAGTCAAAAAACATGCCATGACCCCCAAAAAACGCAGAAAAATGGCCGAAAATCAAGTTTTTTGAAAAAAAAAGCGCAAAACATGTCGTTGAATTAAAAAAACTTCTTACCTTTGCACTCGTTTCGTGGCCCTTATAGCATTGCGAGTCCTAAAAAGACCGGTTTTCGAGGGCTAATTGAGACAACTGGGTGTTTTCCAGAGTGGCCAAATGGGGCAGACTGTAAATCTGCTGTCTTTCGACTTCGGTGGTTCGAATCCATCAGCACCCACATCGCTTAGCGGACACGACTGTTAACAACTGACCCTCACGCGTGATGGCAAAAACAATGGGGAAGTAGCTCAGTTGATAGAGCACTAGCCTTCCAAGCTGGGGGTCGCGGGTTTGAGCCCCGTCTTCCGCTCAAGACAGACTAATATGGTTTGCTGCTTTAGCCCAGTGGTAGAGCGCATCCTTGGTAAGGATGAGGTCCCGAGTTCAACTCTCGGAAGCAGCTCAAATAAATAATATAATGTAAGAGAGGCTGAATAATACCTCTCTTTTTACTCAAAAAATATTTCAAACATTAAAATATAAAATTATGGCAAAAGAAACGTTCGTACGTACCAAACCACACGTAAACATTGGTACAATTGGTCACGTTGACCACGGTAAGACTAC
>JAZUHM010000303.1:0-1995 GCA_045641725.1 Bacteroidaceae bacterium
GTGTGCATGATGTTGTAGTCAGACTGGGCCGTGTTCCACATTGAGAATCCGTCGTGGTGGCGGCTGGTGAAGGTGATATATTTGGCGCCTGAGTCCTTGATGGCGCTCACCCACTCCTGGGCGTTGAAGTCGTGGGGATAAAATCCGTTGGCCAGCTTGGCATATTCGTGGTTGTCGATGCTTTGGTTGGTCATCACCCATTCGCCTTGTCCGAGCATGGCATAAAGGCCCCAATGTATGAAGATGCCGAAGCGGCTCTCCTCGAACTGCTGTCGGGCAGCGAGGTTCTGTGGGGTAGGGGTGTACTGTGCCGAAGCGGTGAGGCTCAGCAGGATTGCGAGTGCGAAGATTGTGCGGCGTATTGTCATGTTGGATTGTGGGTTTGGCGTGAGGCTAAAGGGATTTTAGGTATGTAGGGTCTTTAGGTGCGTTAGTCTTTCAAGGCCTTCAGGGTCTTTTGACTTTCGGCGGCCTTTTGCATTGAGGGGGTTAGCGGCCCATGCGGCCGAGACCGCCCATGCCGCGCATCTTGCTGGCGAAATCCTTTGAGTTGACCATTTTCATCATTTTGCGGGTCTGCTCAAATTGCTTCATCATCTTGTTGACATCCTGCACAGTGTGGCCACAGCCGCGTGCGATGCGTGCTCGGCGGCTGGCGTCGATGCGGTCGGGGTTGGCTCTCTCATAAGGGGTCATTGATCCGATGACTGCCTCAATCTGCTTGAATGGGTCTTCGTCGATCTCTACGTCCTGTATGGCCTTGCCCACGCCTGGAATCATGGCTGCGAGGTCCTTGATATTGCCCATCTTCTTGATTTGCTGTATCTGGGCAAGGAAATCGTTGTAGTCGAACTTGTTCTGCGCCAGCTTCTTGCTGAGTTTGCGTGCCTCCTGCTCGTCGTAAACCTGCTGGGCGCGTTCTACGAGCGAAACCACGTCGCCCATGCCGAGGATGCGGCTGGCCATGCGGTCGGGGTGGAAGGCGTCGATGGCTTCCATCTTTTCGCCGGTACCGATGAACTTGATAGGCTTGCCCACCACGCTGCGGATGCTGACTGCGGCACCACCGCGGGTATCGCCGTCGAGCTTGGTCATGATGATGCCGGTATAGTCGAGGCGCTCGTTGAAGGTGCGGGCGGTGTTGACTGCGTCCTGACCGGTCATGGAGTCAACCACAAAGAGGGTCTCGTCGGGGTTGATGGCTGCCTTGATGGCCTCAATCTCCTGCATCATCTGCTCATCGACGGCCAGACGACCGGCGGTATCGACGATCACGAGGTTGTATTCCTCCTGCTTGGCTTTGCGGATGGCGTTCTGGGCAATCTCCACTGGGTTCATGTTGCCCTCTTCTGTATAGACAGGCACACCAATCTGCTCGCCGACTACCTGCAGCTGGTTGATAGCGGCCGGGCGATAGACGTCGCAGGCCACGAGCAGCGGCTTCTTGTTGTGCTTGGTCTTGAGCATGTTGGCCAGCTTGCCCGAGAATGTGGTCTTACCCGAACCCTGCAGACCCGACATGAGGATGATGCTGGGGCGTGAGGTAAGCTGCAGTTCGGCAGTCTGCGAGCCCATCATGGTCACGAGTTCATCGTGTACGATTTTGATAAACAGTTCGCCTGGCTTGACGGATGTCATCACGTTCATACCGATGGCTTTTTGCTTTACCTCGTCGGTGAATTGCTTGGCGATTTTATAGTTAACGTCGGCGTCGATGAGGGCCTTACGTATTTCTTTGGTGGTTTCGGCCACGTTGATTTCAGTGATGCGGCCCTGACCTTTGAGTACTTTGAACGAGCGTTCGAGTTTTGCGCTTAGATTTTCAAACATATTTATATATATTTATAATTGTGGGGCAAAATTAGTCAAAAAATCGCAAATATCAAAATATTGGTGATTGTGAGTGGGCATGAGTTGTCAAAAAGATTGTTAATTTATACGGTTTGCACACAAATCAGGGCGAAGGCGTTTTGTTTTGCGGGCAGGGTTGGGTTG
>JAZUHM010000304.1:0-4008 GCA_045641725.1 Bacteroidaceae bacterium
TGTCTTGAAGATTAATATGTTATGAAAAACTTGAGAAGTTTTACCGGACACTAATAATTTTGAGGGAATAAAATTTGCGCTGCCCGCAGCCTAAAGCATGCAAGCAGCGCCAACCTATGATAGATGGATAAGTGCTGTCCCTCTTTAACTTTCCTTAAAACGAAGCTCGGCCTCGAGCATTTGGAGCTGGGGCATGGGGCTGCCGATCTGGCGGGCGATCTGCAGTGGGCGGGTGTAGATATAATCGAGCTCCATGGGGCGATTGAAATCGTAGTCGAGCTTCATTGAGGGTGAATAGGGGGTCATGTGGTCGGTGTTGTAAATCATCTTGTCGGCAAAGGACTCGTCGATTTTATCTACGCCGCAGGCCTGGGCCGCGTGGATCACTTCGAGCATCTGAGTGTGGATGAGTTTGCGTGTGTCGGGATGATTGAGCAGGGTGTCGGTCTGGGTGTCGAGGGCTACGGTCATGCCGTTGAAGGGCATGTTCCACACGGCTTTCTTCCAACGGGCCTCGTGGTATTCCACCTCGTGGGCATCTACTCCGGCGGCGTTGAAGTCTGCCACCACCTGGGTGATGATGTCGGGATTGGTGCACGAGAAATTGCCTATGTTGATATAGCCGTAGCACTGGTGGCTGACGGTGCCGGGTTGTGTCTTGGCGCTACATATAAATGCCAGTCCGGCAGCCAGTTGCAGGTTTGGCATCTGCTGCTGCACGTCGGCCTCTACGCCGATGCCGTTTTGTATGAGCACCACCAGTGTGTCGGGGCGAACGGCCGAGGTGAGGAGTTGTGGCAACAGGTGGTTGTTGGTGGTTTTAAGGCACACGAGAACTACGTCGCAGGGTGGCATGTGGTCGGGATTGCCATAGGCATTGACGCGGTCGAGGTGAAAACTGCCGTCGCACGAGTCTATCTGCAGTCCGTGCTGCTTGACGTGCTCATAATCGCTGTGGAGCAGAAAATGAACTTCTTGTCCCGACTTGGCTAACTTGGCCCCGTAGTAGCCGCCTATGGCTCCGGTGCCAATTACTGCATATTTCATTTGCTGAAATTTTGATTGGGATTATTTTATGCCTTTGGCGGCCTTGTCGGCCTCCTGACATTCGTCGAAAATCTGCATAAACAGAGGCTGGGGCGAGGTTTTGAATCCAAAGGTGCCAGTCATCTCGCCGCCGCTGATGTATCCCTTGACGTCAAAGATGCTGTTGTCTTCTTTGTCGTAGATGCCGAAGAAGTGGCTCGAGCCGCCGGTGCCCAGGTGCTTGTCGGCCTTGTTGACCTTGGCTATCTTGCATGCGGCGATGTCGCGCTTGAATTGCTCAAAACGCTCGCGGGTGATGGGATAGGCGATGCGCATATCTACTTTGGCGCCCGAAATCTTGAGTATCACAGAGTCGGTTTCTACGATAAAGCGCTTGGTCTGCTGATACTCGGGCGCAATGGTATAGTTGCCACTGGAATATACAAAGGCATCGGCCTTATTCAGGATATCCTTGCTGAGTTTCTGGGCGTTGGCGCCGACAGAAATCAGGCCGCAGAGGGCAAGCAGTGATAAGAATGTTTTTTTCATATATCGATGTGTGTTATTTCTTTTGCTGATAGACTCTTACATAATCTATCTCGTAGGTCATTGGGAAATCGCGGAGGTCGTAGTCCTTGACGCGGACGTCGAGCGCCAGATTGAGGAGAATGTAATGGGGCGCGTGGAATGGATTGACGCCTTTGGCGTTGGCCGAGCCGTTGATGGTGCGGCTGAGGTCAATCTCGTTGAGCAGCTCGTCGTCGAGGTAGAGGCGTATGGTCTTTTCGTCCCAGTCCATTCGCCAGATGTGGAACCTCTGCGCCCAGGCAGGGTCGCGGTCTGTGAAATGGGTGAGCGGAGTGTACGACGAGTCCCAGATAGCCTCGCCATCCTTGTCGCTGCCCCAGCAGGCGTTGGCCAACACCGTAGGCTTGTTGCTGGCCTGGTAATATTCCATCACATCTATTTCGCCGTTGGCCGGCCAGGGCAGGTCCTTGCCCAAGAGCCAGATGGCCGGCCACGCGCCTTTGCACACTGGTATGCGGGCCCGGGTCTCCATGCGGCCGTAGCGGAAGCTAAAGTGCTTCTTGGTCTCCACGGCGCCGCTGGTCCACTCTACGTTCTTGCGCGTGGTGCGCCAGCCCTTGCTGCCCTCCTTGTAGCTGGGACAAGGAAAATTGGCGGGGCGTGCCTCTATCACCATCTTGCCTTCGCGCTGATATACATTCTCGGGGGCATACCACTGCATCTCGTAGTTGCGCACATAGCCATATTCGTAGTTCCATACGGTGGTGTCGGGCGCGCCGTCGGTATCAAACTCGTCGTGCCAGATCAGTTGCCATTCCTTTTCTGACTGAGCCATTGCGGTCAGGCTCAGCAGGCTTAATAATAATAAGGTAAGTGAGTTTTTCATTTCTTTTCGTTTGCTTGAGGTTTAACATAGTAATTTATGACATTGGCATAGGCCTCGCCAATCTGTTTGAGGTCGCCGCCGCGCTGTGCCCACGCCTGCTTGTAGGGGGCATATTCGCTGCGGCTCATTCCGAGCATAAAGGCAATAAACCAATCGAGGTCTTCGCGGTCGATATGTGGAGTGCCCGACTGGTGTTTGGGGCTGGTGTATCGATTGAGGTAATAATAGCATTTCTGCTGCAGGTTCTGTAGGCGGATTTCCGGTTCAGCAGCTTCTAAGTCAAGGAGTTGGCGAAAGAGCTTGTGCTTGTTGGAATATGCCTCAGAGGCGGGGCGGCAGCTGGTGGAGACCTTGGCGTTGTCAACGAGGTTGGCTTGTGAGAATCCGGTCAGTTCATAGTCGAGCGCCATCTGGTTGCCGCCCTGAGCATTGGTATATTCATAGCAGCCCAGCAGGCCCTCGATCACAAAGGCGATGGTGCCTGTGCGGTCGGCGCCCTGGCGACAATTGAAATAGACCGGGCGGCCGTTTTTGAGCTCATAGATAATCCATGCGATGTCGCTGATTATGGTAGCGTCCTCGTTATATGCGCCGTTGTCGGTCATGGTGTTGTTAAAATCCGACTGGAGCATTGTGGTCATGCCGGCAGAATAGGAATGGAGGCTGCTCTCGCCTGCATAGCGGCCTGCGTTGGTCTTGGCGCGCAGGTCGAGTTGGGCGCGAATGCCGATGCGGAGCAGTTCGGTCTTGTCGGCGTCGGTGATGTCGCTCATATTGGCATCCTTGTCGGTGCCGCCGAGGCTTCCGCCGCGATAAATCTGCTCGTATCTTACGGTGCGGCCGCCCAGACCCTTCCAACCGCCGAGGTCGCGGATGTTAAAACCTTTTTCAAGCGCAATCATGCGCACTTGGCCCGTGGTCTGGAATGAGCCCGAGGCAATCTTGCGGCCGTCGTTGGCCACCACTTCGTATTTGTAGGTGCAGCCCGGCACGAGGTTGCGCAGCGTGCATTTGCCTTCACCATTTTTCAGGCAAAATTCCCCGATGAAACCGTGGTTTTTTGCACTTGCGGTATTTTGCAGATAGACATTGGCAGAGGTGGCCTTGCGGTCAGAAAATTTCAATTCTTTCACCGCAGGCTGGTCGGGGCGATAGCCGAGCGGCTGGTCGAAAAATGCCTGACTGTAAGTGCCGTTTTGGGCGCTGAAGGTGGCGTCGCCGGATGTAATAAACTCGGTGACGGCCTCGTTTTGTATGTTAAACACGGGATAGTTGGACTTTGTTTGTGCCAAGCACTTGCCATCTGCCCAAAACAAGGCAGCGAGCAATGTGGCGATAGTATAACAAATTGATTGTCTCATGGTATGATGATAATTCATTGCGGGTTATTTTTTGTTTGTGAGGCGTCCTATCAGGGGCAGCGACTTGAGAGGCAGGTCGTGGTAGATAATGTGGCCTACGAACATAACTATCAGCACGGTGTTGATGCTCAGGCGCAGCCATGTTGGCCAGTCGCCGGGCAATAGCATCATGATGGCGGTGAACAGGCCGGCAATAAGCACATAGAC
>JAZUHM010000305.1:0-2453 GCA_045641725.1 Bacteroidaceae bacterium
CAAGAGAAAACATGTGCACATCAAAAACCACTTCAATCACGTTCAGCAAACCAGCAGAAAACTGGGACGAAGCGCTCCCAATAGGTAACGGCCGTCTCGGCGCAATGATCTACGGAACCGTCGGAACCGAGGTCTTCCAGCCCAACGACGATAGCGTCTGGTACGGCGGCCCAAGAGACAGAATCAACCCATCCGCCCTAGTGAATCTCCCCGAAATCAGGAGACTCATCAACGAAGGCCAGATCTCTGCTGCCGAGAACCTCTGCGCCCTCGCCCTCACCGGCCTCCCAGAGTCCCAGCGCCACTACGACCCTCTTGCCAACCTCTACATAATCGACGACTTCCAAAGCACTGTCACCGACTACCACCGCTCGCTCGACATGACCCGCGCGGTAGTCACTTCTACGTATAAAACCAGCTGCAACTGCGTGCCTGGCTCGGTCGCTACGACTGGCACCGCATGCGCGTCTGGTGAAGCCACGACTGGCTTGACTGGCTCGAATGACTCGACCGCTGTCGCTGCGATCACCCGCGAAGCATTTTCGAGCAATCCAAAATCAGCAATCATTATTCGCCTCACTTCGAGTGAGCGCACTTTGAATTTTCATACAGCGCTCGGCCGCGGCAACATCACATGGGACCTCCGCTCGACAGAAGAGCAGGTCTACAGACACCCTGCCTACGCGGATTTTTGCGACAGGGTTTATAACATCGGCAACACGACGATTCTCACTGGTCTCCCTGGCGGCGAAGGCGCAATCCGATTCGCGTGCGGAATCAGAGTCATCCACACTGACGGAACTCTCAAATCCATCGGCAACAGCCTCGTGGTTAAAGATGCTTCTGAGGTTGTAATCGCATTGACTTCCGCTACCTCCTTCTATGAGCAGAACGAGAATCTCGAAAGCGTCATCACTAACAGACTCAAGGCCCTCGATAACATCTCATACGAAGAACTTCTTAACGAGCATGTAACTGACCACGCGAACCTCTTTAACCGCGTGTCTCTCTCTTTGCCAGAATCCGAAAACGACATTGTGCGACTCTTCAATTTCGGCCGCTACCTCATGATCGCCGGCAGCCGCGAAGGCTCACAGCCACTCAATCTCCAGGGCATCTGGAACAAAGACCTGAACCCAATGTGGGGCAGCAAATACACAATCAACATCAACGCCCAGATGAACTACTGGCCAGCCGAAATCTGCAATCTCGCAGAATGCCACAGTCCACTTTTCGAGCTAATCGAACGCATGCGCCCTAACGGCCGCGAAGTCGCTCGCAAAATGTACGGATGCGGCGGTTTCATGGCCCACCACAACACCGACATCTGGGGTGACTGCGCCCCTCAGGACATGTGCCTCAGCTCAACTTACTGGGTAATGGGCGCAGCCTGGCTCTCGCTCCACCTCTGGACTCACTACGAGTACACCCTGGACGCTGACTTCCTCCAGGCCAAATTCCCAACAATGCTTGAAGCAGCGGAATTTATCCTCGACTATCTGACAGAGGACGGCGACCACCTCGTTACTAATCCAACTCTCTCTCCAGAGAACGAGTACATCCTCCCTAACGGCAACCGTGGCGTTATCTGCAAAGGCGCAACAATGGATAACCAGATTATCCGCGAGCTTTTTGGAGCATGCCTCAAAGCAGCAGATATTCTCAAGATCAAGGGCGCCACACTCGACAGAATCGCTACTGCACTTCCTCGAATTGCCCCTACAGCAATCGGCGCCGACGGCACTATCAGAGAGTGGAACGAGGACTACCCATCAACAGATCCAGGCCACAGACACATCTCACACCTTTTCGGCCTCTATCCAGGCAACGAGATTAACGAAGCAACACCACAGCTTAAATCAGCTGCTTTTAAGACGATTGAGAAGCGCCTCTCTAACGGTGGCGCCCACACTGGCTGGAGCCGCGCATGGATAATTAACCTCTACGCACGCCTGAGAGACGGCAACGAAGCCCACAAGCACATCCGCCTCCTCATCAGCAAGTCGCTCCTACCAAACCTCTTCGACAACCACCCACCTTTCCAGATTGACGGCAACTTCGGCGTCACCTCCGGAATCGCCGAAATGCTTGTCCAAAATGACTCCGCTGGCGTAAATGACTACACTCTCCTCCCAGCTCTCCCTGACGCCTGGGACCACGGCGAAGTCAAAGGCCTCCGCATAAAGGACAACAGAACAGTCGATATCACCTGGCAAGACCACAAAGTCACAGATTTCAGGGTTTACTAAGGTTTCTGGCGATTCAAACGCGCCCTATCTATAGATTTCACAAGTTACTAAGGTAGCAATAGGATATAACGTGTTCCGCTTGATGCACGCGGCTCATTTTGGCCTAGTCTTAGCCTGGATTTTGCAGGTATTGGCGGACATGTTTATATTTCGGTGTATAAATTTGGAATTTTATATGTCGAATCATCAACATGTTTATAAATT
>JAZUHM010000306.1:0-7930 GCA_045641725.1 Bacteroidaceae bacterium
GTGATTTATATCGGACTTTATGCCGATAAACACACAGATTTCAAAAAAACAAATGATAAAATATGGCGTTAGAGAAGAGTTTTAACCAGTCATTTTAACGATTTTCGCACAGCAATTGCTATATATAATATAAATAATGTATAAATTTGCATGCAAAACTAATCAGAACTGACTTATGAGCAAACATACAGTAAAATTATTGCTTGCATTTGTAGCAGGCTGGATTGTGAGTGACAGTTGGGCACAGGCCTACAAGGATGTGACCGACGTGATTTACGGCCAGAACTGTTTTGTGCAGGCCAACGACCAATGGATTGCCAATGGCGACAAGAAAAGCACTGATTCATACTCATGGCCTCAGCGCTCGGATGCAGAAGTATGCTATTACCTGAGAGTGCCCGCCGGTTATGCCAAGATGACTGCCACATTTACCACCACCACTTCAGCCGCTTTCAGACTGACTATAACTGACCCCGAGACTAAGCAACAGATTTACAGCAACGAGGCTACCACAAGCGGCTCTGGCGTGAAAAGCGTGCAGCTGCTGCCAGGATACAGATTCGCTGTTGACAAATGGTATCGCTTTGCAATATCCACCCAACAGCCCTCGGCCATAAGCAATATCGTAAAACTGGAGTTTAACCGCGAGTCAGAGGAGGCTGTAGTGGCATCTGCAGTGTTTGGCGCGCCATCTGCCCACCTGTGGAGCACAGCGCCTATCGACCCGATGGCGCCAAAGGGCAGCAACTACGACTGGGCTTACGAGGAGGTGATGTATCCGTCAAAGTACATCCGTCCGGCCACTTATGTTGAAGCCATAGCAACCTTAGGCGGATACATGGGTATTCAGACAGGCGGCATCGTGTTGTTTTCGATGTGGGACGATGGCGACACCGACAAAGACCCTTACCTGCCCGACTACCTGAAATCAACTTGCATGGACAGCCATCCCGACATCCGCATCAAGAGATTTGGAGGCGAAGGCACGGGCGTGCAGTCTATGTTCCAAAATCAAGAGAAACACACATGGAAACCCGACACCTGGGTGCAGTTCTTGTTTAATGCACGGCCAGAAGAAGTAATAGTGACGGTCAAAGGAAGCAAAGGTCAGGATTCCACTTTTATCCGCAACAACACCATCACCACAGCATGGTACAAAAACGCCGACGATTCCGACTGGACCTACATGGCAACGCTGAGAAAATCGGGCAATTCATCACTGATCACCGGGTGGTATTCGTTTCTTGAAGACTTTGCTGAGAACGGCTGCGATTTTACCCGCGCCTACTATCGCAATGGATATATGCGCTCAGCACAATCGGGCAAGTGGTATAACGTGTCGCACTATACCTACGGCCACACCGATGGCCCCCAAAACGGACGCAAGGGTCGCTCAGACTACGGCCACGGCGTGACATCGGAATTCGAAAACACATTCTTCATGGAGCATGGCGGATTCTTCACCAAAGAACACGACTCGCTCGCTTATGCCGGAATACCGCGCGATCAATCGTGCGTTGACACTATCGACATAGAGGCAAAAACAGAGCGCATAAACCAGGCGATTCAGAAGCAGGCGCGTGCAGAAGCCGCCCTTAAACTTCAGCAAAACGGCGAGACTTATGACCTGCGCACATGGGAGGTCATTGGATTTTCAGACCAATCGGAAGAAGGCGATGGCGACAACGGGCGCGCAGCTCAGGCCGTAGATGGAAATGCCGACACATATTGGCGCAACAAGTGGAAGAACGGCGGCATACTCTACCCACATTGGATCAGTTTGAAAGCCCCAAACGAAGTCACTATCAGCGAAATCAACCTGACATCAGGCAGTTCGTACCTCTATTGGCCTAAACATATTAAAATATACACCTCCTCCAATGGCGAAGACTGGCAGAGCGCTTCAGAAGAACTCCTGATTGCAAAAGAAGCATCGAGCAATATTATTTTGCCAAAGAGAGTCTCTGCGCAGTATTTCAAATTGGAATTTACAGACTCTTACGGAGCCGCTCTCAACATCAAGGAAATTGGTTTGAAAACGGACATCTCTACAGCAAAAATCATGGATTATGCTAAGGATCTGGTAGAAAATGCTGGCTGTTTCGACCATTTCACCATTGAGCAGACCGAACCTCTGAAAGAAATTTGCTCTGCCAGCAATCCTGACGTTGATGAAATTAACAAAGCCGTCAACGAATTGATTACTAACGGCACTATGCTGCGATATGGCAATATCAATTCTGCATCTTACGTATCTTCATTAAAAATTTATCAGCTTAGCAATGCCAAAGGGCTTGGAAAACTCATCTGCACACCCGACTGCAAATTGTCTATTGGGCAAGCCACCACACAAGATGCCCTTCAGCAATTTAAACCAAAGGTAGATGTGACACGCCCCGAGAACAACTGGATGATGATTCGAGTGGAAGGTTATAACACCAGCTATATTTATAATCCAGGACTTCAGAAATATTTGGATGTCAATGCAGAAAACTACCTCAGCGACACTCCTGCAGCCCTCTCGCTGACATATAATGCCGCAGCCAAGGCGTTTGTGGTCAGATGTGACTCAAAATATCTCTGCCTCGACCCTGCTTCTGCCACCGAACCAATAAAATTCCTCAGCAGCACGCTGAGTGACGGCAGTTACTTCGAGCTGCTTGACAATTTCTATCTCACCCCTAATCAGGCAGATGTGCAACCAGTTCTTGATGAATGCACCGACCTTGCAAAATTCCCTACTATGGTTAAAAAGCTTGGCGAAATACTCGACGTTGAGCAAGGATTAGTGGGTTCGGTGCCCGAAGGAGAAGAGCGCAATTACCTTGTCGATTTATATAACGCAGGAAATATCAGCATAGACAAGCGACTGAAACTTTATAAGGCTCTTGATGAATGCGAGCGCACACCATTTGACCCAAGCAAATATGTATATCGCATAAAATCAACGACTGAAAACAACACAGAAGCCCCGTACCTGACTCTCGCCAGTGCATCGGCCACAAATTTTGCCGCGCAATCTCAAAACAACGTAGCCCAAATATGGACATTCAATGCCAATGGCGAAGGTTTAGCCCCGACTTCACAAAACATAAGTCTTGGCCGCCTTCCGTCTGAAGCAAACATCGGCATCGGCCTTGCAAAAGCCAACACTGCTACGATGGGCAAATACTATATCACAGAGTCAAGCCCAGGCAATTTCAAACTATCTACCACCCAAAACGGCGGCATTGCTTATTCTGCAAACACTCCAGGAAAGAGTATTGCCTACGAAAGCGAAGATGCTGTCTATCAGCTTGAAATTGCACAGACTATAAATGTCTCTATGCAGTCAAGCGGCCTCAAAGGCGTATGCTATGGATTTGATATTATCATTCCTGAGGATCTAGAGGTCTATATCGTTGACCATATTGACAACGGCACCGCCTATCTGCTGAGAGTTTACGACCGTCTGCCCGCTGGTGAGCCTGCAATCATCAAAGGTCAGAGCTACCAAAACATCACGCTGAATATTGCAGCCCCGACAGAGTCAAATATTGCCGGCAATATGCTCCACGGAACCTATTTATCAGAAAATGGTATCAAAGGCACCCTTTATACCCTCAAGACTACCGACGGCGGTATCTTTGCCAAAGCTGCCACAAGCAATGTCAGCGCCAATAGCGTCTATCTGGTGTTTGATGCTGCCGATGCTCCTACAGGCAAACTGACACTCAATTTCAGCGACGAGCCTTGTGCAATACAAGAGACACAAAGTACATTAAGAAATAATCAGCGCTATAACCTGCAAGGGCATCCTATAGCAGCACCTCGTAAGGGCGAAATTTATATTCAAGACGGAAAAATAATCAAACAACAATAAAACACAAAAGACAATGAAAAAGACTTTATTTGCCATTGCTTTTATAATAGGTGCAATGGCATGGACAACATCCAGCGCACGATGGGTGATCGGTCAAAGGATTACGGCAGATCAAGTTAAAGCAGGCCAAAAGGTAATCATTGAAGCCGCATCAACCACAGGACAATTAGGAAAATACCTGAAGGGATGGCCAAAAGGTGACAGAAACCTCGCCCTCGACCATGACCAGATTTGGGGATATTCTCTCGGTCTTAATGACGACGCAATATGGGAACTCGTTGACGCCAAAACTACCGACGTTGAAAATAGCCACGACACTTACTATCTGAAGATGGTGAATGACCAGTATTATCTCGGCCACAAGACTTCTGACAATCGTTCACGAGCACTTGTGACCAATACAAAATACGCAATGAATTTCTCTATCCTCAATACAGAGGAAGGCGGTTGCACCCAAGCCAAAGACTATGGATGGGACGAAAAGTCTGTGGTTTTCAGCTATGCCTGGGGCACCACTAACTTGCGCTTAGACAACTGGTACAATCACCAGGAGCCAATGGTTTATCTATACGGCTCGCTCTATGGCAAAGATTACGACTCACCCAATAACATGTGGAACATGTATGAGGCAATCTACGAAAACAGCCCGCAGGATGACCTCATGGAGCTCATAGATTCGTATGTGCAAATGCCTATTGTCGGCGGCACCAACCCTGGCGAATACGATCTGGAATCATACAGCCAGTTTGAGACCTTGCTTGAACAAGCTATGATTACAGCCACAGTAGGAACTGACAAAGAGTGCGACAGCGTTATGACTCTGCTTAAAGACGCCAAAAAAGCGCTTGACGGCAAGATGAACCCCATAACCGAAGGTCTTTATTATTTTATAAATGGTATGGACGATTTCCTCAACGAGTTTGAAGTTGAAAAGGCAGCATATGCAGATCCAACCAAGATGAATCTGTGCTATAAGACTTTTGACCCAAGCAACATCGAGTTTGTATTCCAAGTTTCTCCAGCTTTGGCAGACAACGAGTTCTGGGTAGAGCATTATGCCACAGGACTCTTTGTCGGTACTCCTGCGCAATGGTATAACTCTACGCCGCAAATGACACAAGGAGCCGTAGAAGCACAATATATCTGGCTAAAAGGATACGGCAAATGGTATTGGGGAAGCCACACCTTCCACAGCTGCTCATACACTCCTTACCCCACCAACGAGCCCGTGGCTTCTGATGGTGCAGGCACCTTGTCAAACTGGGGTGGCGAAAACAATGCCGCCAACAACTGGCGCCTTCGCCGCGTGACTGACGAGACGCTTCTCGCCCAATTTGAAAAAGAGCGCGCACAGCAGCAGCTCGACATGCGCCTTGCCGCCCTTACGGATGAGGGCAACAAGATCTATGCAAAGCTCTTTGTCTATACTCCCAACACCACTACCCCACTGATCACCAATGCCTCGTCTGAAGAGGGCAAAGAGAATCAGATTACATTCTCCAACATACGCCGTCAAGGCGTGACTGGCGCCGACACATACGATCTGCTCAACGACAAAAACGACACCACATTTATGCAAGGCAGCGGTTATATTGATATTGACATCTCAAAAACTCCTACAAAACTACTGACAGTGCAATACGACACACGCCAGGCGTGCAACCGTTATCCAAACGCAGGAAACTGGGGAGAAGCCGAGCGTCCTAACGACATCACGGTGCTGGCCACAAACGACCCCGAGAGCACATGGGCTAAGGTTGGCTCGCTTCAAATGGGCACATTGCCACGTCCGGCCACAGCATCGCTTGACTTGGGTCAGGAATATTCATATATAAGACTTCAGGTCAACAACAGTGCAAACGGCGGCTCTTTCTTCACGATCTCGCAACTGCAACTTTATCAAGCCAGCATTGACGAGACACAATCGCAATATTCCACCACAGAAGGCATGAGCATTGCGGCAGACGCCCTGAAGGCACAACTCATTTCTGCACAAAGCAAGGTTGAAGGCAAAACTTCTACCGAGGAAGACATCGACGCCTTGCGCAATGCCATAAGCGCAATCAACAGCCTATACGCAGACACCACAAACCTCCGTCAGCTTGTCAACAAGTGCATCCAATTGGCAGGCAATATTGAAATCGGTGAAGCCATGGGCCAACTCCCAAGCGAAAAGAGTGCCCTGCTTGAAAATCTCAACCAGGCTATTGCTGATGCAAACGCCACAGGATTTGTCAGCCCTATTTCGCTTCAGGCAATTAAAGCTGCCACAGCAAGCCTGACCGACGCGCAATCTGCTCTCATGAATGCTATCCGCACCATTGAGCCTGGCAAATGGTATTACATAACCAATACCGACCTCACCCGTTTTGGCGAGCTGGGCGACGAAGACGCCTACTGCCATGGCAATGCCATCTATTTCCAAAGCAGCAGCAAAAAAGACGCCAGCATCTCCAAATGGGGCTTCTACAACCAGACAAGCCAGGCACTTGAGGCCCAGTCCGAGCCAAAAGCCATGTGGACTTTTATACCTCTAGAAGGCACAGAATATTACGCTGTGCTCAACATGTACAACGGCTACTATCTCGGCGCATTTGACAAAGACGATTACAACCTCGCTGCATCCGAAACGCCAGTACCATACGAAATTCAGATTGCAGGCCACGGCCAGTTCCAGCTTATTCCTCGAAATACAGAAAATGTCAACGGGCGTTCCCTCTTTGCAGAAGGATATGAGCGCGACATCGTGCTCCACAAGGCAGATTGCGCCGGCAGCTACTGGACCTTTGAGGAAATCATCCCAGAGGAACAAGAAGCCGTCGTCATCTCCGATTTCAAGAACAACAGCATTGACGTACTTTGCTTGCCTTATGAATACTCAAATCTCGGAGAATACAATGACGACGTCATCACCTATGCAATTCGCAAGATTACTCAAGAAGAAGATGGCGAGGGCAACCTCGTATCAACCATCGAGCTCTACGAGAAGAACGAGTTTAAGGCTGGCGAGCCTTGCATCATTGCCATTGGTAATCTCGATCCAGAGGCAGAGGCTGAAGACCTAAATCTCGTCCTGCCATTCCCAACCGCATTCTCCATCAACAGCCAGCCCGCAAATGGTATCGTAGGCAATATCCACTCTACAGACTGCGAAGCCGGCACTGCCATCAGCGACGGCAAGCAATTCTTTGCCCTGCCTGTGCCATCAACCTTCACAGCCTTCACCGGAGTTATCGATCCTGCCACATACAAGGGCGAAGTGAGAGGCGTAGAAACTGCCCTCACATGGACCTTCACTGGTCTCAACCCTATACCTGCCGTCAGAAAGGGTGATGTTAATAGCGACGGCCAGATCAATGCGACCGATGTGGTCTGCATATACAACTACATCCTGCTCGGACAAGAGTCTGGCTTTGAACTCAGCGACGCAGACCTCGATGGCAACGGACTCGCCAATGCCACCGACGTAGTCACCGCCTACAACATTATTATTAATGGACAATAAACCACAAAAAACATGCCAAACGAACAATTGCAAAGTGTGCAGATAAAACAAGGCACACACCACGAGGTACGCGACATAGCTCAGTTTCAGGTAGATATGGCGCTGGAGTCTGAAAACACCATACTCGACATCAACACCCTCATACCCGGAGTCACAGCAGTCATCAACGACCCGCAAAAAGGCACGTACCTCGTGGCAATTGTTGACGGGCAAACCGTTGGCAGTCTGCTACTTACCAAAGAATGGAGCGATTGGAACAACAGCAATTACTGGTGGATACAAAGCGTCTATGTCAAGCCAGAACATAGGCGCAAAGGCATTTACAGGTCACTCTATGCCAGGGCAAAAGAAATGGCCCGTCAGGATGGAGCTGCCCAAATACGCCTCTACGTTGACAAGACCAACCTGCGCGGCCAACAAACCTATCAGGCACTGGGCATGCACGAAAGTCACTATCTGATGTATGAAGAAGACTTGACACAACCATAATGCCGGCCACCATTAGACAATGGACACTATAAAGCGCAAATTCAATCAAGCCTGCACCGACTACCACCTGCTCT
>JAZUHM010000307.1:0-2256 GCA_045641725.1 Bacteroidaceae bacterium
GCAAACATTATTCAGAACCTTATGATTTGGTGAGGCTTTTGAAGTCAAGAGGACTTTCTATTGAAGACGATGCCGAAGCCCAACATTATCTGGAGCACATTGGTTATTATCGCCTGTCGGCATATATGTACCCTCTACTTAAGTTGCCTAAAGAGCAGCACGTCTATAAACCAGGAGCTTCCTTTGACAGAGTAATGATGCTCTATCGCTTTGACAAAAAGCTACGTCTGCTACTATTCAATGAGATTGAGAAAATTGAAGTCGCAATCAGAAGTGCAATTGTCAATATTGCTACTTCAATGATAGGCGATCCGTTTTGGATGACCGACAGAGGGAATTTTGTAGATTCCAATCGATTTGCCAGAACGATGGCGCTCATTGATGGTGAACTCAGACATTCGCGAGAGGACTTCATTATTCATTTCAAAGCAACATATTCCAATCCTTATCCACCAGCATGGATTCTCTCTGAGATATTACCTTTCGGTGTTATCACCAATATTTACGGCAACATCAAGAACAAGAAAATCAAGAAGCACATCTCACAAACTTTCGGATTACAAATTGATCCATTTGAATCATGGCTCACAATTATTACAGGTCAACGGAACTCATGTTGTCACCATTCTCGCGTTTGGAACAAGCAATACTCTATCCGCGCAACTCTTCCTTACAGAATTACACGTCCATGGATAACTCTGCCAACTGATACACAAAGAATCTACTTCACAATGTGTATTATCAAATACTTCCTTAACATCATATCACCTGGTAACGATATGCTTGCAAAACTCCGCTGGCTATTCGTTGACTTCCCAGAAATAGACCTTGCAGCAATGGGATTCCCAAAAGGCTGGGAAGTGGAGCCAATCTGGCAATAACGATTCTCACGAACATCACATGAATAAATGCGTATCTTTGCCGCAAAATATCGCCACTATACATGAGCAACGACGAATTTATACAACAGCACCTGCAGGACGACACTCGCGCCCTGGCCCTCAAGCGAATGCCAGAGGGCGTTGATGCCACATGGTGTCTGCAGCAGATTGAGGGCTGGCAGCTGGCGCGCAAGAAACTGCCGCAGTGGGCCGCCACACAGGGGCTCTGGTTCCCGCCCCGGCTCTCTATGGAACAATGTTCATCCGAACTGACCGCCACATACAAGCACCATCTCGTCACCCGACTGCTGCCCACACCGGCCGACAGGGGCCTGATGATAGACCTCACCGGCGGTTTCGGCGTTGACTTCAGCTATATCGCACCCGCATTTCAGCGCCCGATATATGTAGAGCGGCAGGAAGCCTTGTGCAATGTGGCCCGCCACAACCTGCCCCTGCTCAACCTGCCCCAGGCAGAGGTAGTCTGCGCCGACACCCAGACATCCGCCGACCTGCTGGCCCAGACTTACGACCTCGCCTTTATCGACCCCGCCCGCCGCGACGACATAGGCCGCAAGGTGGTGGGCATCAGCGACTGCACCCCCGACCTCACCGTGCTGCAAGACCAAATCAAGGCCCGCTATCTCGTGGTAAAACTGTCGCCCATGCTCGACATCACGCAAGCCCTGCGCGACCTCCACAACGTCTGCGAGGTGCACATAATCAGCGTAGCCGGCGAGTGCAAGGAACTACTGCTCGTGATAAAAGGCCACACCAATCAGACCGCCGACATCGACCCGACGACCACCAACATCGACCCGGAAGCCACCTACGGCCGCGCCCAGCACCCCGCCGACCCTGCAGCCTGCACCATCCACTGCGTCAACCTCAACACCGCCGACCCCGAATTTTCCACCTCGGCCAACGAAATCCGCCACACCCAACCCACCATCGCCCCCCAGCCGCTCGGCTACCTCTACGAGCCAAACGCATCAATCCTCAAGGGCGGTGCGCAAGACGTGCTGTGCCACAAGCTCGGCCTCAGCAAACTGCACCCCATGAGCAACCTCTATGTGTCTGAAAATCAAGCAACAGACTATCCCGGCCGCACATTCTGCATCGAGGCCTGGAGCGATTTTGGCAAAAAAAGCTTGCGCACCCTGCTCGCCGACACCCCACAGGCCAACCTCACCATCCGCAACTTTCCCGCCACAGTGGCCGAACTACGCAAAAAACTCAAACTGCGCGAAGGCGGCACCACCTATCTCTTTGCCACCACCCTATCCGACGGCACCCACGCCCTCATAAAATGCCGCAAAGCCACTCAAAACACCCAAAATTCGCTCTAAAATCACCCAGATTCGTTCTAATTTCC
>JAZUHM010000308.1:0-4125 GCA_045641725.1 Bacteroidaceae bacterium
TTGAATGAGGCTTTGGTGTTGGCACCGCCGGCGCAGCTCACAAAGATCCAGCCTTCGTCCTCAGAGTCGAGGTTGATAAGGTAGTCGGCCTTCATGAAACCTGCCTCTAGGCCCATGGCGCCGTTGAGACCCTCTTCTTCACACACGGTAAAGAGGCACTCCAGAGGGCCGTGCTGAATGCTTGGGTCGGCCAATACTGCCATCTGCATGGCGCAGCCTATGCCATCGTCGGCACCCAGTGTGGTACCCTTGGCCTTCATCCATTCGCCATCGATGTAGGTCTCGATCGGGTCCTTTTCAAAGTCGAAGTCCAGGCCTGCCACCTTTTCGCAAACCATGTCCATGTGGCTTTGCAGCACTGTGGTCTTGAGATTTTCGAGGCCGGGGTAGGCCGGCTTGCGTATCAGCACGTTGCCGGTGGCGTCCTGCAGGGTTTCGAGGCCGAGGTTCTGGCCAAACTGTACGAGAAATTCACCCATCTTCTGCTCCTTGTGAGACGGACGTGGGATTTTGTTGATCTGTGCAAAGCAGTCAAACACTGCCTTGGGCTGAAGTTGTGATTGTGACATGATATTTTTGGTTTTTAGATCGTAATACCTATTTAATATTATATAATTAAGAATAAATAACTAAAAGAATTGTGTTTTTAATGCGATAAAAGATTATCTTTGCACTTGAAAAGATAGTAATTCACGCAGTTTGCCCCACGCTTGGGGCCAAAACACTTCGCAAAGATAGTAATAAATGTTTGAAGAACTGATGATTGTGGTCATAATTCTTGCTATTGCGGTGCTATTGTTGGCCGTAAGACTGCTTGTGGGCAAGAAATTTGTGCATACTCACGTAGATGGCAACCGCGAAATGGCGCGCCGTGGCATCCACTGCGTGAAGCGCCAGGACCGCGAGGCCCGCCAAAACAGCGGCCTTAAGATTAAGGAACACACAAAGGAGTGAAATCGCAGCGCGAGGGCCTAAAGTCCCCGGCAGTCTGCACTCCCCAAAATAGAAAACAAAAACTAAAACACACAATACGATGAAAAAGACATTAATTATGGCAGCCATTTTCGCAGCAGGCGCAGTGGCTATGGTTTCTTGCAACAATGAGAGCGACAACAAGGCAGCCGTGCCTGCCACCAAGGACGGCGCAAAAATCGCATACGTAGATCTCGATTCGCTGATGGCCCACTATCAGTATTATCTCGACATGAGCGAGGTGCTTGAGAAGAAGAGCGAGAGCATCAACGCCACCCTCAACCAGAAGGCCGTGGCTCTGCAGAACGACGTGGCCAGTTTCCAGAGCAAAATCCAGTCGGGCGCAATCACCCAGGATCAGGCCACCAAGACCCAGGCCTCACTGCAGAACCGTCAGGAGCAGCTTGGTACCCTGCAGGAGAATCTGTCGGCAGAGTTCCAGAAGGAGCAGGCTGAGTACAACCAGGCTTTGCGCGACTCCATCGACCATTTCCTTAAGTCCTACAACAAGGACGGTCGCTTCACCATGATTCTTGCGCGCTCCAACGACAATATCCTCTATGCCGACCCTAAGTGCGACATCACCAAGGATGTGATCGACGGTCTCAACAAGCGCTACAAGAAGGCCGAACAGAAATAATCTTATTTTATAACCAGTAAATTCCCCATCACCATGGCACAAGCAACTATCAGCATACGATGCATCAATCTCGGTCAGACAATCACCGTGGCCGAGGGCAGCAGTCTGCAGGACATCTGTCGCCAACATCTGCCCGACCTGGCCGACAGCATAGTCTCGGCGCGAGTAAACAACCGGGCTCAGGGCCTTTGCCACAGGCTGTACGACAACTCCGACGTTGAGTTCCTGACCATTAAGTCCAAGTCTGGAATGCGCACCTACACCCGCAGTCTTCTGTTTGTGCTGGCCAAGGCCGTAGAGGACATCTACGACGGCGTGCATGTGTCGGTAGAGGCCCCTGTGTCCAACGGCTATTATATTTATCTCCGTCACGCCGCCGACGTGAGCGTCAGCATCGACGCCATCAAGCAGCGCATGGACGAGATAATCGCCGCCGACTATCCGTTTGTGGAGTGGGTGAAGCCCACCGAGGAGGTTGTCAAGACTTTTGAGGAGTACGGCATGAGCAGTTGCGCCCGTTTGCTCAAAAGCACCAACACACTTTACACTACCTACCACACCCTTGACGGCTACCCCGACTGCTATTACGGCGCGCTCTGTCCGTCGACCGGCTATATCAAGCTCTATGGCCTGGAGAGCTATCACGACGGATTGCTCCTGCGATTGCCAGACCCTAAGCACGAGGGCCAGCTCATGCCGCTCGTGGTGCAAAACAAGATGCTTGAGGTATTCAACGAGCATCACCACTGGCAGGACTTGGGGCAGATGCGTACCATCGCCGACCTCAATGAGGTTTGTGCCCAGGGCTATACCAACGATGTGATAAACGTGTCGGAAGCCCTGCAGGAGAAGAAAATCTGCCACATTGCCGATGCCATTCAGGCCAAGGGCACAGTGAGACTGGTGCTCATCGCGGGCCCGTCTTCCAGCGGCAAGACCACATTCTCCAAGCGCCTCAGCGTGCAGCTTATGGTCAGCGGACTTAGACCCCGCCCCATATCAATGGACGACTATTTCCTGTCTCGCGACCTGACACCGCGCGATGCCGATGGCAACTATGACTACGAGTCTATCGAAGCCCTCAATCTGCCTCTGCTTGGCGAGCATCTGCAAAAGCTCATGTCGGGTCAGGAGGTTGAGCTGCCGCGCTATGACTTCCATACCGGCGAGAGCGAGCCCAGCGGAGTCAAGATGAAACTCGCTCCCAACGAAATCCTGATTATGGAGGGCATTCATGCGCTCAATCCCAAGCTGACTGCCACCTTGAGCAACGATATTAAATATAAGGTATATGTGTCGGCGCTGACTACAATCCAGCTCGACAACCACAACTACATTCCTACGAGCGACAACCGCCTGCTGCGCCGCATGGTGCGCGACTATAAATACCGCGGTTGCTCGGCTATGGACACTATCAGGCGCTGGCCAAGTGTGACTGCGGGCGAGAAGATATGGATATTCCCGTATCAGGAAGAGGCAGATGCCATGTTTAACTCGGCATTGCTCTTTGAACTGGCCGGACTGCGCGTCCAGGCTCTGCCGCTGCTTGAGCAGGTGCCCGAAAATGCCCCCGAATATGCCGAGGCATACCGCCTCAGCAATTTCTTGCGCTATATCAACCCAATAGATATCAGCAGTCTGCCTCCAGCATCGCTCTTGCGCGAGTTCCTTGGCGGCAGCAGTTTCCGTTACTAATGATTCCTAACTCCTAAAACACGACAATACACAATGAACTACGGATTTGTAAAGGTGGCCTCGGCCATTCCGAGCGTCAAGGTGGCCAATTGCGACTACAACACCTCGCGCATTGAGCAACTTATCGCACAGGCCGAAGAGCAGCAGGTGAGCATCATCTGTTTTCCCGAACTTTGCATCACTTCCTACACATGCCAGGACCTGTTTGCCTCGCAGCTTTTGCTCGATCAGGCCGAACTGATGCTTATGCGCCTCATCGAGACGACACGCAGCTACAATATCGTGTCGATAGTGGGTGTGCCGGTCACTTATCAGGGCATGTTGCTGAATTGTGCCGTCGTGTTTGGCAGCGGCAAGATCTATGGTGTGGTGCCAAAGAGCTATCTGCCTAATTACAAGGAGTTCTACGAGATGCGATGGTTCACTCCGGCAGCCACATTGCCCCAGGGCGAGGTGCATCTGGCCGGTCAGAATGTGCCAATCGGCGTTAATCTGGTATTTGAGACCATGGCCTGCAAGTTTGGCGTGGAGCTGTGCGAAGACCTTTGGGCGCCGGTGCCACCAAGCAGCCATCTCTCGCTGGCCGGTGCCGAGATTATCTTCAATCTCAGCGCTTCCAACGACTGCATCGGCAAACACGAATATCTCAAGAGCCTTGTGGCGCAGCAGAGTGCGCGATGCATCTGTGGCTATGTGTATAGCGGCTGCGGATTCGGCGAGAGCACCCAGGACATCGTGTTCAGCGGCAAGGCAATGATTTGCGAGGATGGCCACATGCTGGCCGAGGCCGAGCGCTTCTTGCTCGACGAACAGCAAGT
>JAZUHM010000309.1:0-5226 GCA_045641725.1 Bacteroidaceae bacterium
TCCTCGACGAGACCGACTCTGGCCTCGACGTAGATGCACTGCGCATAGTGGCCGAGGGTTTCAACAAACTGCGCACACCTGAGACCAGCGCCATCTGCATCACTCACTACCAGCGCATGCTCGACTATATCAAGCCCGACATCGTGCATGTGATGATGAATGGCCGCATTGTCAAGACCGGTGGCCCAGACCTCGCTTATAAGATTGAGGAAATCGGTTTCGACTGGATTAAGGAGGAGTTGGAAAACCAGCAATAATACTCAAATTCTGATATTATCGTGAACAGCGAACAGCAATATATAGAACTTTATCAGCAGTGTGGCGACAGTTTGTGCCAGGGCAGCCATGCGTTGGTCAATCAGCACCGCGCCAAGGCCTTGGATGCGCTTGCGAATGGCGGATTGCCCACCAAGAAGTGCGAGCGCTATAAATACACTGATGTGCAGGCGGCATTTGCTCCCGACTACGGACTGAATGTCAAGCGCTTGCAGATGAGCGTCAACCCCTATGAGGCTTACAAATGCAGCATCCCCAATCTGGGTACCAACCTTTTCTATATGGTCAACGACTGCATCCATGCCAAAGACAAGCTGATAGATACCGACAGCCTTTATGTCGGCTCGTTGGTAGAGTTTGCGGAGAAATATCCCGACAGATTTCAGACATATTATAATAAGGTAGCGCAAGACGGCGTGTCAGCGCTCAACACACTGCTGGCGCAAGACGGCGCAGTGGTGTGGGTGGCAGCGGGATGCAAGATTGACAGCACTATTCAGCTGCTCAATCTCACTGTGGGCCAGGTGCCTATGATGACCAACCGCCGCCTGCTTATCATCCTTGAGGAGGGAGCCGAGGCTTCTGTGCTCACATGCGACCACACCGTCAGCAAGCAGGCTCATCTCGTCACCGAAGTGGCCGAGGTTTATCTGGCCGAGGGCAGCCACTTGCAGTGCTATGGCATAGAGGAGACTGCCGACAACAATACCCTGTTTAGCAATATGCATGTGGTGCAGCAGGCCGGCAGCAACCTCGAGTACGCATCGGTG
Source organism: Bacteroidaceae bacterium (assembly GCA_045641725.1). Lineage (GTDB taxonomy): Bacteria > Bacteroidota > Bacteroidia > Bacteroidales > Bacteroidaceae > UBA6382. Next base: position 1,047 of record JAZUHM010000309.1, read on the forward strand.
GTGCTGCACAATGGCCAGTCGCGCCGCACTCTCGATATCCATCTCGTCGGCCAGCGCGCAGCTTGTCATGCGTCAGGCCTGGTAGTAGGCGGGGGCGCTCAGCATGTTGACAACAATCTGCTCGTCTCCCACGAGGCCGAGGAGTGTACCAGCGATGTGCTCTACAAGTATATCCTTGACGGCCAGTCGCATGGCGCCTTTGCTGGCAAAGTGTATGTGGAGAAGGGCGCGCAGAAGACCGATTCTCAAGAGACTAACGCCAACCTCTGCGTTTCTCCCGAGGCCCACATGTTTACTCAGCCTATGCTCGAGATTTATGCCGACGATGTCAAGTGCAACCACGGCTCTACCGTGGGACAGCTCGACGACACGGCATTGTTTTATATGGCACAGCGCGGCATCAATCCCGACGAGGGGCGCCGCCTCCTGCAGCAGGCTTTTGCCTGGGAGGTGATAGACCGCATACAGCTCTCGCCGCTTAAGCTGCGCTTGGCCCAAATGGTAGAGGAGCGTTTCCGACTCGGCACCAGTGCCTGCGGCGACTGCTCTCTTTGTGCCTCAAAATAAGACTATAATGATAGATGTAAATAAAATTCGCGAGGATTTCCCTATACTGCAGACCAAGGTCTATGGCAAGCCGCTGGTCTATCTGGACAATGCCGCCACCACCCAGAAACCACGCTGCGTGGTAGAGGCAGAGCGCGAGCAATATTATACACTCAATGCCAATGTGCACCGCGGAGTGCACTATCTCTCGCAGCAGGCTACCGACCTGTTGGAGCAGGCCCGCGTGAGGGTGCAGCAGTTCCTCAATGCGTCGTCAGAGAAAGAGATTATCTTTACCCGCGGCACCACCGAAGCCATCAATCTTGTGGCATCGTCTTATGGCGAACTGCTCTCTGAGGGCGACGAAATCATTGTGTCGGAGATGGAGCACCACTCCAACATCGTGCCTTGGCAGTTGCTCGCTCAGCGCCGCGGCGTGGTGATCAAGGTAATTCCTTTCGACGATAGGGGAGTGCTTGACTTGCAGACATACAAAAACCTCTTTACGGAGCGCACTCGTCTCGTTTGCGTGGCTCATGTGAGCAATGTCTTGGGCACTGTCAATCCCGTGAAGCAGATGATTGCTGAGGCTCATTCTCATGGCGTGCCATTCTTGCTCGATGCCGCTCAGAGTGTGCCGCACTTCAAGGTTGATGTGCAAGACCTCGACTGCGATTTTCTCGCCTTCAGTGGCCACAAGATATATGCCCCCACCGGCATTGGCGCGCTCTATGGCAAGGCCGAATGGCTCGACAAGATGCCGCCATATCATGGTGGCGGCGAGATGATAAGCACCGTAAGTTTTGAGAAAACCACATTTGAGGGCCTGCCTTATAAGTTTGAGGCCGGCACCCCCAACTATGTGGGCAGCCATGCTCTGGCTGTGGCGCTGGATTATGTAGAAGGCATCGGCCTCGACAATATCGCGGCGTACGAACACGAGCTCACCACCTACGCCATGCAGAAGATGGCGCAGATTCCTGGCATGCGCTTTATCGGCGAGGCCGAGGGCAAGGACGCTTTGGTGAGTTTCCTTGTGGGAGATATTCATCATCTCGACATGGGCACGCTGCTCGACCGCTTGGGCATAGCAGTGCGCACTGGTCACCACTGTGCTCAGCCAGTGATGACCCGCATGGGCATCGAGGGCACAGTGCGCGCCTCGTTCTCGTTCTACAATACCAAAGAGGAAATCGATATACTGGTAGATGCCATCAAGCGCGTCAGCCAGATGTTTTGAGGAAAAGGAAGTAAGGAGATAAGGAGATAAGGAGGTGGCTGGAGTTAACTTGCTCTGCTCGTGTAGATAACAGACGATAAGTTAGTCACTAAGTGTGGGGCTACCCCTCACCGCTTCGCGGAGCTCCCCTAAGCCAGGGGAGCAGCACCTCGTTAGCAACGCCCGGCTATCGTCCCTAGATCTCCCCAATATCTCCCCTATAACTCCTCCATAACTCCCCTATAACTCCCCTTTAACTCCCCTATAAATACAACAGCTATCGTCCCTATATCTCCCCAATATCTCCCCTATAACTCCCTTTTATCTCCTATAAGAAAAACATGCTCCTATCTCATCTTGTCCCCAATGTGCCAGAGGCTGGCTGCGACGAGGCCGGCCGCGGATGTTTGGCGGGTAGCGTCTATGCAGCTGCGGTGATATTTCCCGAAGATTACCAAAACGAGGAAATCAACGACTCCAAGCAGCTCACCGACCAGCGCCGCCATCAACTGCGCGCCATTATTGAGCGCGATGCATTGGCCTGGGCTGTGGGCATCGTCACGGCCGAGGAGATAGACAAGATCAACATACTCAACGCCTCCATTCTGGCCATGCACCGAGCGCTCGACCAGCTCGCCGTAAGGCCGCAGTCTATCATAGTCGATGGCAACCGCTTTCGCCCATACCACGACGTGCCCAGCCAAACGGTGGTCAAGGGCGACGGCAAGTATCTCTCTATCGCCGCAGCCTCTATTCTGGCCAAGACCTACCGCGACGACTATATGGACGCCATCCACCAGGAATATCCCCAATATGCGTGGAATCAAAACAAGGGCTATCCAACCAAGGCCCACCGCGACGCAATACGTCAGTACGGAGCCACGCCATACCACCGCATGAGTTTCAACCTCCTGCCTCCCGTGCAGTTAGATTTATTTGACTAATGACTATCGACGAACAATATATGGCCCGCTGCATACAGCTCGCTCGCAACGGCGAGGTGGGAGCGCCGCCCAATCCTATGGTTGGCGCGGTCATCGTGTGCAATGGCCGCATTATAGGTGAGGGCTACCATGCCCGCTGTGGTCAGGGCCACGCCGAGGTCAACGCTTTTGCATCTGTGACCGACGAGAGCCTCTTGCCGCAGAGCACTATCTACGTCAGCCTTGAGCCGTGTGCTCATTATGGCAAGACACCGCCGTGCGCAGAACTCATTGTGCGCAAGGGAGTGCGCCGTGTGGTGGTGGGCTGCATCGACCCTTTTGCCAAGGTGCAGGGCCGTGGCATCGATATCATTCGCCGCGCGGGCATCGAGGTCGAGGTGGGAGTGCTTGAGCGCGAGTGCATAGAGCTCAATCGCCGTTTCTTCACTTTCCACACCAAGCAGCGCCCGTATATCACCCTCAAGTGGGCGCAGACCTCCGACGGCGTCATGGGCTTGTCGGCAGCCGGCAAGTCCGCAGCTCCGCTCATGATATCTACCCCCGTCACCATGCGTCGCGTGCACCACCTCAGGGCCACGCACAGCGCCATACTCGTGGGCTTCCGTACAGCGCTGGTCGACAATCCTTCGCTCACCACGCGTCATTACGATGGTCCTGATCCGCTGCGCATAGTGGTAGATGCCGAGGGCCTGTTGCCCGCCAGTCTGCGGGTGTTTGACGGCTCGGTGCCCACGCTTGTCTTTAGCCGCAAGCCCAATGCCTCGCTCGATGGCCGCCCCAATGTAGAGCAGGTGCAGCTTGCGTCCGGCGACAATGTGCCGACACAGATACTCGCCGCCCTGCACGAGCGCAATATCCAGTCGCTGCTCGTAGAAGGAGGCAGCAAGACACTCCGCCAGTTTATCGACAACAATCTCTGGGACGAGATGCACATAGAACACTCCTCGCTGCCAGCACCACCCATTGCTGCCGACAGTCAGCCCGTCCTCGCTCCCCAGCTCATACTCACGCCTCACGGCATTGAGCACCTCGATGCGGCCTGTATCTATCATTATATTAACTCGTAAACACTAAAACCAATTATTGAAATGAAAAGAATAATCATTGCAGCCATGGCTGCCGCGTTGCTTTCGGCATGTGGAAGCAGCAGCAATTCAAAGGACGGCGACTCAACCCAGGTGGCCACCGAACAGACCCAATTCACCGACGGTCAGGAATACACCGAGAACGGAGTGGTGAAACTCTATTTTGCGCCAATCGACATGCAGCGGGACTCAACCACTTCTGTGCGCATAGAGATGGTGCCCGACGAGAGCCTGCCAAAGATTAAGAATGAGAATCTTGACAAGATATTCTGCGACAACAAGGCCATTGTCACATTCCGCCAAAACGGCCAGGATGTGATGCAGAAGTCGTTTACCAAACACTCGTTTGACAGCTATATCAGTTCGTCGCTCATGAGCGGAGCAAT
>JAZUHM010000310.1:0-4444 GCA_045641725.1 Bacteroidaceae bacterium
TTCTGTGGGTGTTTGAGGGCGGCAGGGGCTTGGGTATTGCTGCTGAATCGTGCTGCGGGGTGGGGCGGGGGTGCTGTCAGGGCATGATTAAGCCGGCTGCAAGCATCAGTGCAAAGAGAAACATGTTGCGAGAGGTCTGGCCCAAAATCATGTTGAGCTGTTTGCCTTGGCGGATTCTCACCATTCGGCGCCATGTTATCGCGTGTATTATTAAATAAGGTATAGTAGTGACCATGGGCCACACCTTGCCGCTGGTGATCACGAAGCCCAGGCACAGCAGCCAGGCCGCTATGCCGCAGCACAGGTAGAAATATCTGCCAAAGGGCTCGCCAAGGATGGCTATCAGGGTGCGCTTGTTGGTCAGTTTGTCGGTGTCGCGGTCGCGGTAGTTGTTGATAATCAGCAGTGTGTCAATCAGTATGCCGCATACAAAGCCCGCTATCACGCTTTCGGTGGAAATCTCGCCCGTGGCCACATAGCATGTGCCGCAGCATGGCACAAGGCCAAAAAACACGAGCACCAGCAAATCGCCCATGCCGGCATACGACAGAATGGTGGTGTATAGGAATGCAAATACCGCACAGGCGGCTCCCACTGCTATGAGCCATAAGCTGCCGTACATCAACAAAATGCAGCCGATGGCTAAAGCGAGGGTTAAGACAACGGCGATGCCGATTTTCATGGCACGCGGAGTGATCCATCCCTGGGCGCAGGCTCGTTCGGGGCCCAGGCGGTCTTCGCGGTCGGTGCCCTTGAGGTAGTCAAACAGGTCGTTGATCATGTTGGCGGCAATCTGCATGAGTGCCGCAAAGATAAAGCACACAACCACAGCCCGCCAGTTGAACTGCGGATGGCGAAATGCCACTGCCGTGGCCACAATAATCGGCACAAAAGCACCTGTCAGAGTTTTGGGTCGTGAGGCCAAAATCCAGGCCCGCAGACTGTTTTGTTTTACTTCCACCTTGTGTTTTGATTATTTTCTTACTGCAAAATTACTAAAAATTGCATTAAAAAGTTTATCTTTGCCGCAGAAATTATATAACTATCGATTATGAAGAATTCTGTAAAGATAATTATCGTGGCAGCCGTGGCTGCAATTTTGCTCGGCGTGGCTGGTTTTTTCATCTATCAGCTAAGTTCTGAACTCAGTCAGGAAAAGGAAAACAACCAGAAGTATCAGCAATTGGCCGAGATGGACAAAAAAGAGATGGAGAACGAGTATGCGCAGTTTGCGGTGCAGTATGACGAAATGAAGCGCACCATCAAGAACGACTCGCTCTTGCAGCGCCTTAACGAGGAGCAAAATCGCGCCAACGCCCTTTTGGCCGAACTCAAGAAGACCAAGGCCGATGACGCCGCCGAGATTGCTCGTCTCAAGAAGGAACTGGCCACAGTGCGCGAGGTGCTGCGCTCGTATATCATTCAGGTCGATTCGCTAAACCGACTCAATCAGGCCTTGCGCGACGAAAACCAGATGGTGAGGGAGCAGTATAATTCCGCAACCACGCAGGTTACTACCCTTACTCAGGAAAAACAAAATCTGACAAAGACTGTGCAGATTGCAGCACAGCTCGACGCCACGGGAGTATCGCTGCAGGCCCAGAATAAGAAGGGCAAAGCTGCCAAGAAGACCAAGGATATCACTAAGTTTGTGGCGTCGTTCCGCATTTCGCGCAACGTGACTGCCAAGACCGGCGAGCGCAAGGTATATGTGCGCATTCTCAAGCCGACCAACGAGGTTGTAAATTCCAGTGCAACCTGCAACTACGAGGGCAAGTCGCTGAGCTGCTCGGCAGTGAAGACCGTGGAGTACAATGGCGAGGAGACCCCTGTGACTATGTATGTGAATGTCAACGAGATGCTCACCGCCGGCACCTATAAGATGAACATCTTTGTTGACGGCCAGATGATTGGCTCAACTTCGCTGAGCATTGAGAAATAGGAAACACCTTTATTTAATCGTATAAACACAGAAAAAGGCTTTCACCGCGTGTGAAAGCCTTTTTCTGTGCTGTCAGAAACGTCAAAGGAGGCTGCCTTTTTGTATCGTGATGGTATTATGGAAATTTAGTCCTTGTATTTTTTGCCACCTTTGATTACGATGCCCTTGTAGTTCTTGCCAACGAGATTGCCATTCAGGTCAAAGGCAGGGTCGAGCGCAGTGTTGCTCGCGGTGCTGCTTATGGCGTCGGGGTCTTCCTCGAGGGTGGTCACGGCCTTGGTGCTGTATGTGCTTGAGCGCTTGGTTGTCTCATTATAAACGACTATGGTGACGTAGAACTCGGTGTTAGGGACGATGTCAAACATCATGTTGTCGTAGAAAAACTTCTCTACAGTGCATTTGAGCGTTGGCTCGCCAGTGTTTGTGATGGTTTCTTTGTTTGATTTCTGCCTGTTTTTGGCAACTCTGATGAGTTGGAGACTGCTTCCCGAGACATATACTTCGTATGTGAGGTTTTCCTGAGTGGTCACAGGGGCCCATTCTACCGTAATGCTCTCATAACCAGGGGTTAGAGTGATGTTCATATCTGTTATTACGGGTGCTTGTGCAAACACCGGGCGCACGGCAAAGCCCTTCCAGCGTGTATCTTCAAGATTTTGGATAGATACGCCATCTTTGCTTTGGAAAATTTGCATGAAAGCGGCTTTGTAAGCGGTTGATGTACGCAGATTGGTCCAGTAATAACCTGTGCTGTTTTGTCCATTTCGGCTATCGGAGTTGTCATCCTTGGCATAGAATGTGCGCATGCCAGTTGCGGGCAGGAAAATGCTTTTGCCGTTTTTTATGCTGGTGAGCTCTACGCCTGCAGTGCCGTTCTTTGTCTTCCATTCCTCATTGGTGTAATTCTGGAGTTCTTGCATCTGTGCCTTGCTTGGCGTTTGCCAATGGCCGCCCCAATGGATGGTGGCTGCATCGTCGTCTGGCTCAAGCAGATATTTCATGTCGGGCTCGCCTTCACCAGCCCAATAGGTTTTGTTGTTGCAGTATTTGGTGACATAGCGGTTTTCGTACTTTGGGTCGTCGCTTAGTGGCGCATATTTATATGTGTGCCAGCCATATTGGCATTTGGTATAATTGAAGTAGATGCTGTATTGCTTTTTGTTTGTTGTGTCGTAATCACCGTAGTCTGCCGATTCTCCCCAGGCGTATGTGCCGCCGACGCCGTCAGGCGTGGTAGCGCCAAGATTGCAAGTCGCCCACATGGTGCCTGAAGGCAGTCCGAGATCAACGTATTCGTGTCCGTTTTCGGTTTGACCGATAGCGCCAATTGCGCACAGGAGAGCAGAGAGCAAGAATAGCTTTTTCATATTAATTAATAAGGATGTGGTATTTTCGAATTACTTTGCCAAATATGTCAGCGTTGATGCCAATGCGAGGAAAGCCTGCGCCACAGGGCTTGCGGCGTCGAGGGTGACGGGCTGGCCGTGGTCGCCGCTCTCGCAAACTGACTGCACGAGCGGAATCTGGCCGAGCAACTTAAGGCCGAGGCTTTCAGCCATTTGCTTCACGCCCTCCTTGCCAAAGATATAGTATTTGTTTTCGGGCAGTTCGGCAGGGGTAAACCATGCCATGTTTTCCACCATGCCAAGGATAGGGATGTTTATTTTCTCGTTTTGATACATGTCAACGCCCTTGCGTGCGTCGGCCAGGGCCACTTTTTGCGGCGTGCTGACGATTACTGCGCCAGTGATGTCGAGAGTCTGCATGAGGGTGAGGTGGATGTCGCTGGTGCCGGGGGGAGTGTCAATCACGAAATAGTCAAGCTCGCCCCAGTTTGCCTCGGTAATGAGTTGCTTGAGGGCGTTGCTGGCCATAGGGCCGCGCCATACGGTAGCCTGTTCGGGCTTGACAAAGAAGCCGATCGACAAAATCTTGACGCCGTATTTCTCGGCTGGCACGATGAGCTGCTTGTCGCCCACAATCTCGCCCATTGGCTGGTAGCCCTCGAGGTCGAACATGGTTGGCACAGAGGGGCCGAAGATGTCGGCGTCGAGCAGGCCGACGCGGTAGCCCAATTTAGCGAGAGCCACGGCCAGATTGGCTGCCACGGTGCTTTTGCCAACGCCGCCCTTGCCTGAAGATACTGCTATCACCTTGGTGCCGGCCATTGGCTTGGCGGGTTCTGCCGAGGGCTCTATGGGCTTATAGGCTATGGTGATGCTCACGTTGGCCTCCTTGGCGGCGTAGGCTTTGATGGCGGCCTCGGCGGCGCGGGTCACCGACTTCTGAAATGGGTCTGGCTTTTTGGGAAAGATAATTGAGAACGAGACTTCCATGCCGTCGATGCGGATGTCGTCGTCCACCATGCCGGCTTCTACTATGTTTTTGCCTGTGCCAGGATATTTCACTTGCTGCAGGGCTTCGAGTATGAGTTTTGGATATAAGGTCATAGGTTGAGGAGATAAGGAGTTGAGGAGATAAGGAGATAAGGAGATAAGGAGT
>JAZUHM010000311.1:0-2367 GCA_045641725.1 Bacteroidaceae bacterium
CTACGCGACAGTCTTCGACCCCCTTGCGTCGCTATTTCCTTTGAGGCTGGTGGTGCCTCAAAGGGCTCCTGCCAAATGCTACTCGCATTTGCCCCTAAACAGGGGAGCAGACGGCTCAAAAGTAAGCCTCGACTCTTTAACATCGACACAATGTCTTGATAATTAATATTTTTAAACACCACCAATCAAATAATTTACGAAAAATTTGCGTTCCATTTTCGATAATTCGCGTTTAAAACTCCAGCGCCGCAGGCGCACCAGACACCTGCGGCGCTATATCTTTAACGTTAATAATCAAAATTTAACCGCAAATTATTCGTAAATTATAGTTGGTAGGTATTGGCGTCGTCCGTTTATTCCCAGAGCGATGCGATAACTCCCTTTAACTCCTTAAATTCAAAAATCTCCCCTACAAATACTCCGGCAACTGGAACAGTTTCGTGCCGTTGCTGCCTTTGATCAATATCAGGCGGTTGCGCAATGGCTCGGTCTTCAGGCGTCCCTTGACCGCCTCGACGTCGGCAAATGTCGTGAACGGGGGATTCTGACTGATGAAATTCTGGCCCACGAGCCACACATCCGCAAAGCCCAACTGCTGCAACAGCTCGATCACGCGCTGATGCTCCTGATCTGAGATGGCACCGAGCTCCTTCATGTCGCCGAGAATCAACATCTTGGTTTTGTCCGCAGGCGGAGTGATCAAAGCAAAGTTCTTCAGGGCCGCCTGCATACTCGACGGATTGGCATTATAGGCATCCACGATAAGACTGTTGTGAGCCGTCTCGCGCATCTCCGAACGGTTGTTCTTAGGCGCATAGGCGGCAAGGGCATGGTCTATCTGTTCAGCACTCACACCAAAACGCAGACCCACACACGCGGCGGCCAGTGCGTTGTCGAGGTTGTAGGAACCGACTATCTGCGTCTGCACCTCATGCCAATGCGCATCGGCATCGGGCTGCGCTGCGCGCCAACGCAACTTGAGGAACGGGGCGCACTCCACCACCTCGCCCTCCACGTCGTAGCCGTGGCCGGGCTCGCCGTAGGTCAGCGCCGTGAGGCCCTGCGCAATCTTGCAGAGGTGGGGGTTGTCGGCAAGCAGAAAGATAAAGCCAGAGGCATTCTCGCGGAGCTTGTCGTAGAGCTCGCCCTTGGTCTTGACCACGCCCTCAAACGAACCAAAGCCCTCGATATGAGCCACGCCCACGTTGGTGATAAGACCGCAGTCAGGGCTGACTATATTGGCCAGGTCGCGTATCTCGCCGGGGTGATTGGCACCCGTCTCTATCACGGCGATGTCGTGGTCGGAGGTCAGGCGCAGCAGGGTCTTGGGCACACCGATGTGGTTGTTGAAATTGCCGAGGGTGTAGAGCACGTTGTACTTCTCGCTGAGCACAGCGCTCACCAGTTCCTTAGTCGTGGTCTTGCCGTTAGTACCCGTGATTTCGATCACCGGCCCACCGAACTGCATTCGGTGATGATGCGCCAGTTCTTGCAGCGTGGTCAGCACGTCGTCAACGAGGATGTAGCGCTCATCGCCGTCAACCACAAACTCTGCCTCGTCAATCACAGCGCAGGCGCAGCCCTTGTCGAGCGCCATCGCCGCAAACTTATTACCATCGAAACTCTCGCCCTTCAAGGCAAAGAACATTGCCCCCGCCGGACAGTCACGGCTGTCGGTAGTAATCAGAGGATGCTCCAGAAAAATATCATAAAGCTGTTCAATTGTCATTGCTATACCTTATTATATATAATATATCAAGTAAATATCGCTGTTATGGCCGCAGGGCAGCTACTGTCAGTACGCTTTCGAGCCGTCTGCTCCCCTGTTTAGGGGAGCTGTCGCGTAGCGACTGAGGGGTAGCCCCAGACGTAGTTAGTGACATTGGTAAGTCCTACCTCTCTGGCTCATATGCAACGCACTGCAAAAATAACATTTTTTACGCTCACACAAGCAATTCAAAGACAAAAAACGCATGAGTTCCGATATAATGAAATACAAAACTACTTTTTTACAAGAATTAGAGAATTAAAGAATTTTTTGCGTGGTGGACGGGAATTTTTTTGAATTACAGGGGAAACCGCAGTCGCGGTTTCGGTGCGGGTTGGACGGTTTTGGACGTTAATGATCATAAATTATGACGTTAATTATTCGTTAATTTATTAAGTCGGGGTCGATTTTAATTAAGAATAATGAGGAGCACCGACCGAGGCATTAACCTAGGCACGAGCCCTGAAAGGGCGGCATAAAGCGCAATCAACCTTTTTTACAATTATGTCCCCGCTTACAGGGCTCTATTCTAGATAGCGTAATTGTACACGGGGCCTTTCACCACCCGCCTGTTTTACGCCGCCCTTTCAGGCCTTGCT
>JAZUHM010000312.1:0-4037 GCA_045641725.1 Bacteroidaceae bacterium
CACTCTCGACAAGTATGCTGCCATGGGCATGCCGGCCATGGTGGTTGACATGATCAAGGGGCAGCTCGACCAGATGCCAATGGCAGATTTGCCCAATGTGGGCGCCACTGTCAGTTTCAAACCTGAGTATAGTTGGAACTACGAACTGGGTTCGCGCATGTCGCTGTTTGACAAGACCTTGAGTCTGGACTTTGCCCTCTTTCTGACCACTATTCGCAACCAGCAGATTGCGCGCTTTGCCGACAGCGGCTTGGGCCGAATGATGGTCAATGCGGGTCGCAGCCGCAGTTATGGTGCGGAGTTGGCAGTGCGCTATTCTCCCACGGCTCGTCTGGGCATTTGGGGCAATTATGGATTCACCCACGCCACTTTCACCAAGTATAATGGCGGCCAGGGTAATGACTACACTGGCAATCGCGTGCCGTTTATTCCCAAGCACACCATCAGCCTGGGTGTGGATTATACCGTTTTGCAGTCTGCCGCAGGCTTGCTGCGCTCGCTCACTGTGGGTGCCAATGCTCATGGGTCGGGTCGCATTTATTGGACCGACGACAATCGCGTGAGCCAGGCTCTATACACCACATTCGGCGCCCACGCCTTGCTGGATTTCGGCGCTGTCACACTCAACGTCTGGGGCAAAAACCTTACCCAGAAGCATTACCACGCCTTTTATTTCGAGAGCATGAACCGCGCCTACGTCCAGAAGGGCCGCCCTCTGCAGGTGGGCTTTGACCTTGGGGTTAAGTTTTAGGAACAAGAAGAAGATTGCGGGGAGATAAACTAGGAGAAAAAAGAATGTATTATATGATAAGAAAGGGAACCACGCCGCTTGGACGTGGTTCCCTTTCGGTTTATGTGCCGTGAGTTAGAGAATCAATCCCTTTGATTATTGTCTATAATTTGTATTCTTAAATTTTTACCTTTAATCCAATGGACAAGTTCTTAATGTCCTCACAAACATCATTGAACCTGTCCACTTTATTTAGCCACAGGGGCATATCTTTATCTAACCACCCAAGTATTTCAAGCAACCTGTCATGGAGGTCTGTCAGGTAAGTCAAATCCCAACAGATTGCTTCATGATGAAAAACTCTGTTTCTTAATTTTCTTAACGCATTACACGGAGCAGAAACGTTTTTACGCTTTCTTTGGGATTTTGGCATGTTTGGGAATGCCAGACGCAATCCTTTCCAAAGTGTCAATTCGTACTCACTATTCAGTAGCGTTACCCAAAAACCAAATGTTAATTCCGCTACAATTTTGTCAGGTGATACCATTTCTCCCCTCTGCGAGATATGTTTAATAGCAGTCGTAATTTCGCCTGTCAGACTCTTTAATGCTGGGTTAGAAGAGAAAACTGCATACCAATCCTTTCTACCCATCAACCGTTCCATTTGATTCGAAAGAGCATTCCTCAATGTAACTTCAAAAACCGACAAACTCGTATATAATGACTCCGCCAATGCCAGATTCGCTTTATAATGCGCCACAGCCTTATTGCCGTCACCTGCATAAAGCTTTAAGTATTTGCTCAGGCGTTGAGCAGAAAAGTTCTTTGTAAGGAGGTCAATTTCGTTCATTAGGAATATTTATAAAAAGAAAAACCCGGATTCATCACCAGCAGATAGTCTGGGAGAGGAATTACCGGGACTGCGATGCGAAGATACAACATTTTCCTGATTCCACAAACATTTTATCCATCTTTTGTACTCAGAATTCTATTTTTTAACATTTTTATCTCCGGAACTATACAATTTCAATGATTTCGCAAAGACAGAATCGAGACACCTCTGCTTGTTGTTTTGCAGGGGTGTCTCAATGTTATAATGTTTTTATATGGTAATCTGAAATTACTTTATCTTGTTTTAATTTCCTGTGTTATATTCTTTCCCTACGTCAAAGCACGGACAGGCTTTGCGGGCAAACTCTCTGTGGCCGTGCAGTGTGGCTGTGGGGTAGCGTTTCAACAGGCTTTTTATCAGATTGGCAAGTGATGTTTTTTGCTCTGGGGTGCGGGTGTCTTTGGCTTTGCCGTTTGTGTCGAGCCCGCCAATATAGCAGATTCCTATCGAACAGCTGTTCTGGCCCGCGGTGTGGGCGCCAATCTCGTTCTCCGGCCGCCCTGTCTCGATGTCGCCATTCAGGCGAATCACATAGTGGTAGCCAATCTTCTTGAACCCTCGCTGACGGTGCCAGCGGTCGATGTCGGCAGCGCCGAAATCCTTGCCTTCGGGCGTGGCGCTGCAGTGTATGATTATCTTGTTTATTTTTCGCATAGTGTTGATTATTAGTTTTGTAGATTATTTAATTGCTAGTGGTGGCATGCAGGGCCAGTGCGCCTTCGAGTTTTCGGAGTGCTCGGGAGTGGACTCTGTTTACGGTGTCGGTAGTGATGCCGCTGGCCCTGGCAATCTCGCCGGCGTCCATCGGGGTGGTGCTCAGTCCGTAGAGTCGGCTTATTACGTCGCGCTCTCTGGGAGTGAGTTGCTTGAGAGTCTGTTCCAGAGGCAGCTGGCGGCGGTCGGCCTCGTTGCGGTCTTCGTCTTGGCTGGCAATGTCGAAATTGATATTACCTTCGCTGTCAAATCCCAGCGACCGCACCTGGCATTCGTAGGTCTTGCCACCGGGCATCCGCACGATGGAGCCATAGTTGCGGAGAGCCTGGAACATGGCATTGCGGCAGTATGCAAAGGCCACGGTGCTGAAGGCGATGCCCAAGTCGGGGTTGTAGTTCTGGGCGGCCAGGCACAGGCCGTAGCAGGCTTCGCCCACGAGGTCTTCGTAGTCCATGCCGCGGCCAGTCAGCGAGCGGGCGATCTTGGCGGCGAAATCCATGTGCCGGGCCACCAGTCTTTGTTGATCTTGTGTGAGTGGGGTGATTGTTTCTTTCATAAAAGTGTGTGTTAGTCTTTGTGTTAAAAATATTAGTGTCTGGAAAACAAAAGATTGTGATTGAGTCGTCTGCTCCCCTGTTTAGGGGAGCTCCGCGTAGCGGTGAGGGGTAGCCCCAGACGAAGTTACTAGCTTTGGTAAGTCCTACCCCTCTGGCTCTTCGAGCCCACCGACACCGTCGTCGCTTTATCTTTCGAGGCTGGTGGTGCCTCTCAAGGCTCCTCCCCAAATCGCTTCTTACGCGATTTGCCCCTAAACAGGGGAGGAGACGACTCAACCACAACTTCTAGTACAAATACCTGTAAAAAATGTGTACAAAGAGTAGCCTAAACAGGGGATACAAATAGTTAAAAAAGTTCGTCTATAAGTTGGTGGTTGAGTGGCAACCTGCAGTAATTCTGTCGGTTACGATAGATGCGCAGGTTGCTGATGCCGAAAATCTCCGACAGCATCTTGTCGGGGAAACGGAAGGTGCCCTGCCGCCAGATGGGCCGGTTGGCGGTGCGGCTCGTCTGGGGGTAGTCGTTGCAGAACAGGCGTCCCAGGAAATAGCTGAGTAGTGTTTTGCTGCCCAGTTGCCATTGCATGTGGCCGTCGCTGCAGGGCAGGATGTAGCCCTTGGCCATGGCGCGCTCCAGAGCCTGCGGATGTTTCAGCATAGCCTGCAGCGCGGGTGGCAGCAGGGGCTTCGGCGGCTCGGGGTTGAGCGCGGGCGGTATAATAATAGAATAAGGTAGGGTGAGGTTGAGACACCTGGCAATGGTTTGTTGGTTGCTCAGAATGCAGTGCAGCATCTGAGGCAGAGTGTTTTGAGTAGTTTGATTGGTTGTCATGATAGTTTGATAGATTTTAAATGATGAATAATTGGTAGTCGGCAATGCAAGTGGCTTAGACCGGTGCGCCACTGCGTCATTCCCTTCGTATTTGCGGTGCAAAGATAGCAACTTCGCACAAATGTAACTCTTCCAAATCGTCAAACTGCTGGTAATGAGCGTTTTGCGAGGGTGGGATGTGACTCGCGATGTGATTATTTGGTGACTTTTGTCAGGCGTTGCGTCGAATTTTCCCGTTTTTTTGCGCACAAAAAATCCCGTTTTGCGACGTAAAAAAATCTAGATGCGCGCTAATTTCTGTTCACAGCGCTG
>JAZUHM010000313.1:0-1629 GCA_045641725.1 Bacteroidaceae bacterium
GTGCAGAATATTGGAAAATTCGGAGAATTTGCCAGGATTCTGCACCCCTCACTCATCATAGGGCTCTAAGGCCCTAAAGCCCATAAGTGGTCTTTTTGATCATATCGATATTATACTTATCCCCACGTAATTTCCACTGAGCCATTTTTTACCGGACAGTAATAATTTCTGAATGTCGGCATTTTGTTTTACCGGACATCAACGAAAAAAAAACGACTGCAAGCTGTGTTGCAGTCGATTTTGTGTTTGTGCGCCTGACAGGACTCGAACCTGCACATCGTAAGACACTAGATCCTAAGTCTAGCGCGTCTACCAATTTCGCCACAGGCGCTACGCTATTTGTTTTCTCCCTGGCGGGAGGTGGTGTTATCTCAATTTGCCCGAGAATCCTACAATCTGACGTACTTCTTCAAGTGTCTTGGCTGCTGACTCGCGAGCTTTTTCGGCACCTTGCTTGGCTATCTTTTCGAGGAGTGCGTCGTTTGACTGATATTCAATGATGCGCTCGCGGATAGGAGAGATTACCTTGATGAGGTCTTCTGCCAGTTGCTTCTTGAGGTCGCCGAAGCGGATGCAGCAGTTGTTCCACTGGTTGTCGTAGAAGTCATAGACTTCTTTGCTTGAACATATCTCGAGGAATGTAAAGAGATTCTGGATGCAGTCAGGCTTTGGTGAGTTTGGTTCCTCGGCCTGATTGGTGGTGAGGGCCTTCTTTACCTTGTTGGTGATGGTCTTGTCGTCGTCGCAGAGGTAGATGCAGTTGCCGTCGGACTTGCCCATCTTGCCGCTGCCGTCGAGGCCAGGAATCTTGACTGCCTGGGCAGCGTAGGTGAAGTCTTGTGGTTCTGGGAAGAAATCTACGCCGTAGATATTGTTGAAACGGCGAGCACACTTGCGAGCCATCTCCATGTTCTGCTGCTGGTCTTTGCCTACTGGCACCTTGAGGGCCTTGTGCTGGAGGATGTCGGCAGCCATGAGGGTGGGGTAGGTGAAGAGGCCGGCATTTACATTGTTGGGCTGCTTGCGTGCTTTTTCCTTGAAAGTAGTGACACGGCCGAGTTCGCCGAGATAGGCATTCATGTTGAGGTAGAGGTATAGCTCCAATGTCTCGCGTACATCGCTCTGGATGTAGATTGTTGCCTTTTCGGGGTCAATGCCGCAGGCGAGGTATTCTGCGAGAATGGTTTTTACACTCTTGCGGATGTCTTCAGGTTTAGGCTGTGTGGTGAGCGAATGCCAGTCGGCAATGAAGAACATGCAGTCGTATTCTTGCTGCATTCTTACGAATGAAGTGACTGCTCCAAAATAGTTGCCTAAATGGAGGTTGCCGGTTGGACGTATGCCTGAAACTACTTTTTCCATATATATAAATAATGTAAGGAATCGTGTTTTATTGTTTTCGAGGTGCAAAGTTATAAAATATTTTGGAATTTGTATGCGAGTTGCCCTCATATTTTGTCATTATCTCTTGAAATAGTATTAAAACTAACCGCGCAGTTCGGAAAATTTTCATGGTTTGTAGGCCCTGATGCCCGCATCGGCCTCGCTGATTATTGTTTTTTCGTTTCGATATTTTCTGGCCAGATTGCCTCCTAAAAAATTCTAAGTGCGACTTAATTTTCGTTCACA
>JAZUHM010000314.1:0-3915 GCA_045641725.1 Bacteroidaceae bacterium
CTCAAAGAATCCTCTGACGAACCTGCAGGCACAGTCATTGCCAATATGCAGACATTGGTTGCAGGTGCCACGGAGAACAATGCAACCGCTGCTACTAACTACGAAACAGACGTAGAAGGCGGCGCAATCTACTCCTTTGCCGGCAACAAGTTTATCAAGAGCATTACTAATACTGACCTTGTCAATGCCTACGCTGGCGATAAGGTAATCACTGTTGCCATGTGGGTTTATGGCAGTCCTACAGGATGCCCCTTCGGTTATGGCGATTATGCCAACGGTATCAAATATCGTTTTGAAGATGCAACACATTGGCGCATGACTACCAAAGGCAACGCCGACTTCACCCAGAAAACCGATGCCAGTCTCCCTGCCGACCAGTGGAACCTCGTAGCTTTTGCCGTTCCAGCCAAGGCAAATACCGCAGTTAGGGAGTCACGCTATTACTCTGGCGCAGAAGATGCCAACGGCTTTACTTCGGTCAGCAATACAACGAGCGGGATGATAATTCCCGCAGAGGATGGCCAAAAGTTCGCCATCGGTTCCGGCGACCAAGGATCGGCTCGTGAAGCATTCACTGGCACTCTCGCAAACCTTACTGTTATTCAGTCAGAGGGCATGCTCCTCAATTCCGAGATTGCCGCATTGCTTGGCGAGGCTCCACACATCTCACCTCGCGCAGAATTCATCAGCGAATACGAAACGTGGAAGGCTTCTCTCTACGATGGCGAGACCCTCAAAATAGGTGCGCCAGCCAGCAGCCAGCTTGAGTTTATGGAACTTGCCATTGAGAATGAGGAAGAGTACGATGCGGAGGCTTTAAGAACTTTCTTAAGCAACGTCAAGACTACAAATCGCTTGAACCTGCCTACTGGTTATTACTATTTCCGCAGCATTGCTACGGGCACTAACCGTGAGCAGCCATATCTTTACAACAATTATTTCCTTGAGAACAACACCCAACACCACACCCTCCAGAGCGAGAGCAAGCCAGGAACCAACACCGCTATTTGGTATGTGGAGAACAATGGCACAAGCATTAGCATTAAGAATGGTGACGGACAACCTTTGGTGCAGGGTAATCAAAGCCAAGACAATAATGGTAGCGTTACCGCAAGAGAGACCCTTACCTTTGGCGCCTTCAACGCCGAGAACTTTGCTAACTTCGGCAACCAGGGCATTTACTTCACCGAGGCGCTTAATGCGGCTAATAATACAGGCTCATATTCCGTAAACAACAGCAAGGAGAGTCTCTTTGTGACTACGTGGGCCGGTAACGCCAATGCCCCCGATAACCATTGGACATTCGAGCCGGTAGAGGACTGCAGTATCTATAATGTGGTTATCGTGGGTGCTCCCGATGACGCAAGCCCCGTTGTACGCATAAAGGAAACAAACCAGTACGCCTTCAACGGTGGCTTCTTCAACGCAGCCAGCATAACAGAGGAGCAGCTGAAAGCCGACAATATCGACGGACTCGATTCATACATAGAGATAAAGGACAAGACCATTACCGTGACCTATGCCGAGTCAAACATTGCCCACATTATATATATATATAAGCAAGGCGAAACAGAATGGCTTCGCGAGTCATATAATGTAGAGAAAGGCGCCGACTACCCCGACCTCCGCGCACTCCCCACAGGCGTAAAAATCTCTACCGTTCCTTATGGCAAGGTAAATGGCAATGAAACTGTAGAAATCCAATGCACAGTAGAAGACAAGTACGACATTCCATTCTCGGCCAGCTACGAGAATGCCAAATGGCTGTATGCAACTATCCATAGCGGCAGCAAGTATTTCTGGAGCTATGATAGCAGCACCAAGCGCGTAAAGACTAACGTCACCGCATTCAGTTCTGCCAAGAATCAAGATACCTATATGTGGGCGATTATTGGCAATCCTATCGCCGGCTACCAGATTATCAACAAAGCTGCTGGTGCAGACATGATTCTTACCAGTGTCTCGCCTAAGGATGATGGCGCAAATGGAGGTAACACCTTCCCCGTACTGAGCGACAAGAACGCTGTCCCCGACGGCCATAATACCCGTTGGAATATTACCACATATGATTTCGGCTATGCAATCTCTCGCGAGGGTGAAAGCATCAACCTCAACCGCCGTGGTAGTGACCTCGCTTACTGGACAGGCAAGGACCAAGGCTCGCGTGTTGGTTTCTTCCCTATCGAGGATGCTATCGTTGAGCAGAATCCCATGGAAGACGACAAGACCTACCAGGCTCGCAACCTGATGTCGGGCGAGATTATCACCGACTTCACTGACATGACTATCAGCACTGGTAATGTGGATGGTTGCTACCACTTGAGTAGCGCATCCTCAGTCACCACCACCCCAGCCATCTTCTATGCTTCACAGAGCCTTAGCGCAACAGAGAATCCCGTACAATGGAGTTCGCTCTCTGCCTTCAGCGAGTGGATTATCGAGGAGAAAACAGAAAATCTGTTCGACTTTGGTGAGCCTACATACGAAAGCACAATCACCAGCGACAAGTACTATCGCCTTTATTGCATTGGTCGCGACAACAAACTAATGACCGACAAGTATTCATCTACTAAGGGCGTGACTGGTACTACCGCACTTGCTGACGAAGAAACTGGTACACAGATTTGGAAGATTGTTAAGACAGGCGACACCTCTGGCGCTGTGGGCAACTTTACGCTGCAAAATGTGCTGACTGGACGTTATATTGGTGACCAAGGATACACTAGTAACATCTTCCCGGTGGTAGAGAATAGCAGCTCCGCCATGTCGTTTGTTACCCAAACTGGTACCGCAGATGACGGGACTGTATATTTCACCTTCAGCCGAGCACTTAGTGGCGACGGTTTGCATCTGGATGCAAACGGCAATGTAGTAAAATGGACTTCATCGGCAGAAGCCAACCGCTGGGCGATAGACGAAGTAGAATTGTCGCAGGCACAGCTTGATGCTTATGCTGCATTCTACGATGAGTTTAAAGCCAAAAAAGATCTCGCAGGTAATGCTTCTGCATACAATACGACACTTCAGACATTCTTCACCGACAATGCTTGCACACAACTCAAAAGCGAGTATGCGAGCAAGACAGATGAAGAACTGCGCACAGCTATGAACTCACTCCCAACAGAACTGCAAGACATGGCCGTTTGCGTCAAGAACGACAAGTGGGATGAGAATGCTACTAAGAACCGTTACGTCAAGGACTTCCGCATCCACAGCTATGACATCTATAGCGATCCCAGCGTATGGGCAGATAAGACCAAAGTTGGTGGCTTCAGTAGTCTCTTCCATCCCACAGGAATTACCTGCAAGGCTGGCGAGCTTCTCTACATCTTGGTCGGCGACGACGTGAAGGACAGTGATGCTGTCCTTGAAATAGGTATTGCTGAGGCCACTCACAACGGTCCCTCGCAGAGAGTAGAGGTGCATGCTGGTCTCAATATCATCATGCCTAATGTAGATGGCGAAGCCTTCGTAATCTATCGCCTGACCGACTCAGAGAAGTACCTGAAGGATTATCCCACTATCAAGGTGCACTTTGCAAATGGCGAGGCCAGTGGTTGCTTCGACATGCACCGCGGCCACACCAACAACGACTGGGCTTATCTCTGCTCAAATTTGTTCACCAATAAGTATCTGCACATCATGGGCGAACACACCGTGTTCTCAGTAGAGAGCGACCGCGTACGTGGTGCAGAGAACATCATAGGTTCACTCAAGATTTGGGACTATATCTTTATGACCGAAGAGAAGCTTATTGGTCATGACGGCCAGTGGGACGGTAGATATAATCCTGTGATTGGTGCTCGTGATCAGTATAGTGGTAATCCTAACTGGGGTGGCACAAGTGCAAACTACTCTGGCATCTGGAAGGATGGCCTGCTCAACTACAACTCCCTGCTTTACGGCGACCGTTGG
>JAZUHM010000315.1:0-3477 GCA_045641725.1 Bacteroidaceae bacterium
CGCCAACTGCCGCTCGAGAGGATCCGCCAGTTCCTCGCCGGCAACCTATAGACTCTAAGCGCCAGAAACCCTGACTCCTAAACAACTATACCACAAAACAACCCAACCACCAAAAAACTCCCGCCCATGTTTTTCCTCAGAATGGCCATCGTACTTTTGGTACTCTTGATTCTACCGGCGCTGTACCTGTATTTCCGCTACATGCACGGCCGCCGCAAGATGAGGGGCGCGGCCTGGGCGCTGTGTGGCGTGACCTTGCTGCTCTGCGGGTGGAGCATTTGGTTTGTGAGTGCGGGCATTGAGTCGGGCGAGCCGCAGTGGCTGTGCCAGAGCTTCTTTCCCGTATTGCTGGGCGTGAGTTTGTCAGAAATCTTCATCTGTCTGGGCAGCATTTTGGCGTGGCTGACTAAAAGGATCCCGTTCATCAGCCGCATGATGTCGGGCTTTGGATGGACGCTCGCAGTCTTAAATATAATCATGGCAACTATGGCAATTTTTGAAGGGAACAAACGTGTAGAAGTTGCGGAATACTCTTATTCCAGCAAGGATTTGCCGCCTGAGTTTGACGGCTTGAAAGTAGTGCACATCAGCGACTTGCATCTCGGCACCTACGGACAGGACACCAACCGCGTGGGCCAGCTGATGGACAAGGTGTTAGAGCAACAGGGCGACGTGATAATGTTCACGGGCGACCTCGTAAACTTCAGTTATAAGGAGGCTGAGCCGTTCAGGGCCCAGTTGGCGCGCCTCAAGGCTCCACTGGGTGTATTTTCCATCTTGGGAAATCACGACTACGCCACCTACGCCCACTTTGACAGCAAACGCGAACAGATAAACGACATCAACAACCTCGTGGCGCTGCAAAAAGAGTGCGGCTGGACCATGCTGCGCAACCAGAATGCGCTGATAGAGCGCGACAGCGCCCAGATTGCAGTGATAGGCGTCGAGAACGACGGTCAACCGCCATTTCCTCAGTTCGCCGACCTGCCACGCGCCATGAAGGGACTGCCTCAAACCAGCCAGGGCGCACCGTTATTCAAGATACTGCTCACGCACGACCCGTCGCACTGGCGCCGTGCGGTGCTCAACGACACCGACGCCCAGCTCACACTGGCCGGCCATACCCACGCCATGCAGATCAAACTCGGCACATGGAGCCCTGCCTCGCTCATCTACCGCGAATGGGGAGGCCAATACTACGACGGCGCCCGCAGCCTGGTGGTATCCACCGGCCTCGGCCTCGGCTCAATACCATTCCGCTACGGCGCATGGAGCGAGGTGGTCGTCATCACGCTCCACAAACAGTACTAACGATTATTAATTCTAAGTTCTACTAATATGAAAATCCTATTGACCATTCTCTATCGCACCTACCAGTTGCTGATCGCCGCACCCATCATCATCGTGCTGTCGTTTCTGACTGGAGTAACCACCGTAATCGGCAGCCTGCTGGGCAATCACCGCATCTGGAGCTACTATCCCGGCAAGATCTGGAGCATACTGGTTTGCGCAGTGCTCTTTATACCCGTCACTGTGGATGGCCGCGAAAAGATTAACCCAAACACCTCGTGCGTATATGTGATCAACCACCAGGGAGTGATGGACATATTTCTGGTTTACGGCTACATCGGAGCCAAGTTCAAGTGGATGATGCGCAAGACTCTGCGCAAGATGTTCTTTATCGGCTACTGCTGCGAAAAGGCCAAGTTTATCTTTGTCGATAAGAGCTCCATGCGCGGCATCAAGGCCACCATCGACCAGGCCCGCGACACACTCAAGCACGGCATGTCGGTAGTGATATTCCCAGAGGGCACACGCTCGGCCAACGGCAAGATGCGCGCGTTCAACAAGGGCGCATTCATGCTGGCCGACGAGCTGCAGCTGCCAGTGGTGCCCATCACCATCGACGGCTCGTTTGAGGTGCTGCCACGCACACGCGGCTTCATCAGTTTTGTAAGCCACCACCGCATGCGCCTCGTCATTCACGACCCCATCCCACCCCAGGGCAAAGGCCAGGACAACATGAAGGCACTCTCAAAATTGTCGTTTGAGGCCATCAACTCAGCCCTGCCACCCAAGCATCAGACACCTATAGAATAATCGCCGCCGCCACCATAGGCCGCCATCTGGCATACCACCTCCCCGCAGTCGTACAACCCGACCGCGGGGAGGTGTTTTTTATTATTGTTGTCCGGTAAAAAAATACTATGATTGAGCCGTCTCCTCGCCTGCTTAAGGGAGGTGGCTCAAAGAGCCAGAGGGGTAGGACTTACCAAAGTTAGTAACGAAGTGTGGGGCTACCCCTCACCGCTTTGCGGAGCTCCCCTAAACAGGGGAGCAGACGGCTCAAATGCGAGCAGTTTTGCTGGCTGACTACTCAAAAGTAAGCCCTTATTGTAAAATAGGCACAACGCCTTGAAATCTAATCCATTGCAAACAATTTGAAAATTATTATCGGACACTAATAAAAAATTCTCCCCTTAACTCCTTATAACTTCCCAAAAACTATTCCTCCTCCGCTCTTGGATGCGCCTTGGCATAAGCCTTTTTCAGTTCCTCAAAAGTCGTGTGAGTATAGATCTCCGTCGTGGCGATGCTCTCGTGGCCGAGCAGCTGCTTCACCACCTCCAGTTCCGCCCCGTTGTTAAGCATGGCCGTCGCAAACGAGTGGCGCAGCACATGAGGCGTGCGGCGACGAATCGTAGTCACCTGCGAGAGATAGCCGTGCACCATCTTGCCCACGTCGGCAGCATTGATGCGGCCGCCGCGAGGGCCCATAAACAACGCCCGCGAGACGTCGGCACCCTTCTGCTGCGAGCGCAAGCCGATATACTCCTCCAGCGCATCGCGCAGCTCCTGCCCAAAAGGCACAATGCGCTCCTTGTTGCGCTTGCCCAGCACCTTGAGCGTGTTGGTGTAGAAATCTATCGACTCCACGTCAAGCCCCACCAACTCAGCCCGGCGGATTCCCGTAGAATAAAAAATAAGGATAATCAAGCGGTCGCGCTTGCCGATAAAATCATCGCCAAACTCAACACGATCGAGCAGATTGTCCATCTCCGACTCGCGCACAAACGACGGCAACTGCTTCTCCTTCTTGGGGCCGCTGATCTTGCGCGACGGGTCAGTCGTCACCAGCCTATTGCGGAGCAGGTGCTTATAAAAAGAGCGCGTAGAACTGAGCTTCTTGTTCACCGTAGCCGGCGAACTGCCCCTCTCCATCTGCGCCACTACCCAGTCGCGGAGCATGTTGGTCGTCACATCCTGCCACGAGCTCACGCCATAGCCATCCCGCACAAAGCCACACAGCTCCACCAGCGCAGCGTCATACACCACCACCGTCTTGTCAGAGTAGTTGCGCTCCGCCGTGAGATACGACATAAATCCGTCAATCTGTTCGTGCATATCCATAGGTCAAATATTGTTGTCGGGTAAAATTTCTCAAAACTTTTACAACATATTAATCTTCAAGACTTT
>JAZUHM010000316.1:0-9736 GCA_045641725.1 Bacteroidaceae bacterium
CAAGGAAGATACGGTAGCGGCTCACTGCGACGTTGTCCGTGGAGGCTGTCCAGGTGAGCACCAGAGTATAAGGGTCGATTACTTGTGCAGCGAGGTCGCCAGGAGCTGTTGGTGCTGTGGCGTCGATGGTCTTGGCACTGACAGACGCGGGGTCGCTTTGGCCATTGATGTTTTGGGCAATGACTTTGAGCGAATATTCGCTGTAGGCTGTGAGATTGGTGTAGCAATAGAGCGTGTCGGTGGTCTCGCCCACGAGCGAATCGTTGAGATAGACAAGCCAAGAGTCTGCGTCGCCTGAGGTGGCCCAATGCAGCGTGATGGAGTCTTCGGTGATGTCGGATGTGGTGAGGTTGCTTGGGCGCGATGGTACTTCGGTATTGATGTGCTCGTATATCTGCAAGCGGTCGAGGCAGAAGTATGTTGCTGTGTTGGGGCCGTATATAGGGTCGGCGTCGCTGCTGGCCATTGTGAAATAGATGCCGTCGATCTCGCCCAGTTCCTCAAGGTCCATCCATTGCCATTCGCTCTCCTGCACGAGTCCCTCGGGCCAGTCTTCGCCGTGCTGCTCGCCGTCGCCATTGTTTTCGGCCAGGGTGAGTGTGACTTCGCTGCCAGTGTCTTCGCCGTTGAGCAAGCCGTGGGCTGTGATGGTGAAGTAGCTGCCTTCTTCGGTAAAGGCAGACGCAAAGCCGTCGCCATGGATGTTGCCATAGTAGGGCCAGGGATGATTGCAGACATAAACGCCTTTGGCGATGTGGGTCTGCCCGTCGAAATCAACGCGGCATGTGTGGATGTCGGTGCCTCCATAGAAAAATCCCCAGTAGGCCACGAGATATGGATAGCCTTGCTCGGTTTCAAAACTCTCGTTGAGTCCGCCGCCGGCCATGCAGCCCCATTGCTCGCTGACCCAGCCGTCGCTATTGCCCTCCATGCCGTAGTCGGTGGTGTCGCCGCTGGCGCAGAGGGTGAATCCGTCCCAATACGACATGCCGCCACCCACATCCTCGCCGCCGCTTTGGCCGGGGATGTGAGAGAAGTTAAACATGCCACCGTTGAATGTGAGGATGTTGATGGCAGGATTATAGGTCTCGGTCCAGAGTTCCTTGCCCCGCTCAAGCTCGTAGGTGCCGTTGTCAATTTCAGCTTTGAGGTCAAGTGTGATTAGTTGTTGTGCCGATGCCAAAAGCGGGAAAAGTACAGAGATTATTGAAACGAGAAGATTTTTCATTGCTTTAGGATTTTGTGAGTGCCGTTTTGAGTTTTTAATATATAGATGCCAGGACGCGAGGTGTCAGCCACTCTCAGTCCGTCGATGCTGAAGATTTCCGTTTGGCCTGATTCGCTTGGGGTGTTGCCGATGCCTAAGGTCAGGTCGTTGCCATCGGCGTCAAGCATGTGGAGGTCCCAGGCATCGAGTATCTCTGTGCTGGCCTCGCCAAGCCAACCATTGTATTGATTTACACCTGTATAGACCTTAACGAAATTGATGCCCGGCAGGTCAACGTGGCGGCCTTGTGCATCAACAGCCCAGTCTATCTTAAACTCCGAGACGTGTTGGGCGGCATCGCTGGTCTTGTTGGGCTGGTTGTCTGCATAGCCCCAGTCGAGACAATACAGCACGTAGTATTGGCCAGTGCCACTCTCGTCGATACCATTGTCGCGCAGTCGGCTGCCTGTGAAAACGAGGCTGTCAGCGTCTATCCACTCGGGAAAATAGCTTTGGTCGTGATAGCTATTGCGCGAGATATAGCCCGAGTTTCCATAGTTGTCGCGCCATCGGATGTAGGTGGTGTCGCTGAGGTAGGAATATTCCTTGTTTGGAGTGGCCACGTGGTCTGGTGTTGGGCGATAGTATGTGCATGTGTAATTGTGGCGGGTAAGGGGATGATTGTAGTCGCTGCCAGCCAGTTCGTACCACTCGTCGTCGGGGCGGCCGTTGTGGTTGGCGTCATAGCTGACCATCACGATGCCAGGTTCGGCGCTGCCGCCCAGAGCCGTTGTGTCGTTGGGATTGGCGTTGGCATAGAAGGCATTGCCAAGAATCTTGAGGTCGTAGTCGCCCTTGAAGTTTGGAATCATGTGGGCGAATCCAAAGATTACATAGCCGCCCCATCCGCCGAGCGAAATCATTACCTGTTCGTGGTTGGCGATACATTCTTCGGCCTTGAGGCGCATGTCGTTGGCATCGTCGCCCTCTTCCCATTCGGGCAGGTCGTTTACAAACTGTCCGGGCGCGGGCTTGAATTCATATACCTTATTTATATATGGGTTATATTGGGCCTTGACCGTGATGGCTGTGGCAAGTATTAGTGATAGTATGTATGTTGTGTGTCTCATGATGCAATGTTGATTGTTAGTCTCCCACAAATACTATATGGGCAGGAATGTCGCCTGTCCTGACGCTCCATTTGGCTGCGCCGTCTTGGCCAAAGCACCACAGAGTGCCTGGCGAGACGTAGTTTTTGGCGTCGGTGATATAGATGTCTTTGGTCAGCGGGTTTACCTTGATGCCGTATGGCACGCGTATCTTCTTCTCGCTGCCGTCGGTGATGAAGTTAGTGGTTTTCAGTTGGTGCGTGGCTACATCTACTATGCCGTAGGTCACCTTCATGTCCATCGACACGTAGCTCCACTCGGTGCTGTAGATATAGAGTGAGTCGCCGTCGAGATGGAGGTTGCTGGTGGCTATGTTGATGGTGTCGAGATAGAGGCTTTGGTTGTGGCTGATGCCCATTTCGTAGGCAGCCTGCTCCTTGCGGGTGTCGATGCAGTAGAGGCGTGAGGGGATGGTGTAGTAGTCGCCTCGGCTGCTGATCCAGAGCTGCCCATGGCGGTCGGCGCGTAGGTGGTGCAGATTGATGGCCACGGGTATGCGGCGCACTTCGGTAAAGGAGCCTATGTCTATCACGCTGACGGTGTTCTCGTAGTTGGGCACCATATACCCACCTGAGTTTGCTACATATATTTTGTTGTCAACTATCTCCAGCTCGTCGGGTTGAAAGCCCACAAGGCAGGTATCGACTACTTGCAGGGTGGCGGTATCTACCTTGGCTACAAAGCCTGTCTGCTTGTAGTCGGGGTCGATGCGCACTGGACCGGCGTAGGAGGTGACGTAGGCGTAGCCCTCGTGGAAACGGATGTAGCGGCAGTTGGGTATGTTGATTTGTCCGATGCGGCGCGCGGTGTGTTTGTCCATCACCTCAATCTTGTTGGAACAGTTGATGACGGCATAGAGTCTGTTGCCGTAGATGGCGATGTCGTTGCCCACGTCGCCCATCTCCTTTGGCACGGCGGGGTTGGCATTGCCGTAGATATTGCGGGTGTAGATGCCGGTGGTGTAGTCGTAGTAGTCGAGGGTGGATTTATTGCTGCCCATATTGCCCTCGTTGAGGAGGTAGAAACCTTGTATGCTGTGATATTGTGGTATGGCCACGCTCACTTGGTCGGGGATATAGATCTCTGCCTCCTCGCGGCAGCCAGTGAGCAGGCTGGTGGTGAGCAGGAGCAGCATGATAGCCAGTGGATATGTGAGGTTAGAGCGATGTGTCATCTGTGTTTAGAATTTTACTTTGACGATAGCCTTCCAGTTGCGTCCGGGCATGGGGTAGTTGAGCACCACGTCGTATTGCTGGTCAAGCACATTGTTGCACTCCAGAGTCAAGGCGAGGGTGACGGGGCGGAGCTTGATGTCCTTGCTTATGCTCAGGTCGTGGGTGTACCAGGGCTGCTCGTGGTTGGCGCGTATGTTTGAGGAGTTGTGGTAGCGCTCGCCTACATACACAAAGCTGTAGTTGAGCCCCCAGTCGCGGTATTGCAGGTTGGCGGTCAGCGAACCGCTGTTCCACGGGATGTAGGCAATCTGCCCTTTCCATGTGCCGCCATAGGCATCGTTGTCGGTGGGGTCGGAGTAGTCGCGGGCGGTCTGGTAGGTGTAGTTGAGGCAGAGATTGAGCATGAGGTCCCTGACAAACTCAAAACCTGCCTGAGCAGACACGTCCACTCCTTGTATCTTGACCTTGCCGATGTTCATCATCATCCATCTGTACTGGCCGTTGCCTTTTGGCACGGCTATTATTTTGTCAGTCACCTCGTTGTAGTAGGCGTCGGCCTTGAGGTCGAGCGAGCGCAGTATGGTGTGGCGCCAATGCTTTTGGTAGAGCAGGCCCACGTCGTACTGCGTTGTGTATTCTGGTTTGAGTGAGATGTTGCCTATGTCGGTGTAATAAAGGTCGTTGAAGGTTGGCATTCGGAAAATCTTCTTGTAGAAGGCGCGGAGGCAGAATGCGGGGTCCTTCATCGGGTGGTAGCTGAGAAACAGGGCGGGAGTCCAGGCGTTGAAATTGTCGGGAGTGCCAGTCTGGGTGCTGGGCAACAGGGCGTCGTCGCTGCCGTGGTGTATGCGGGTGACATTCTCGTCGATAAATGTGCCGAGCAGGCTGCCGAGCACCTTGATATGGCGGTAGTCCACAGTGGTAGCCGCAGCCACCAGCACCGTGTGGCGCTTGGGGTGCACAAAATCCTGCAGCGTGGCGTCGAGGCTGTTCCACTGATAGTCGGCCGAGAGTGCCACATCCCACCAGCGGCTCAGTTTGTAGTGGTTGGCAAACGACAGATAGGCTTCCTGCTGGCGGAAGGTGTTGTCGATATACATGAGCGTGGTGTCGGGGTTGAGGTAGCGCATGTAGTCGTAGGCATACTTGGCGTTGATCATGGCCTCGTAGCGCAGGCCAAACTGCTTCTGCACAGAGCCTTGGGCAAAGAAGTTGTGGTCCCACTGGCGCTGCGACCGCTTCCATACATTATTTACAATGGCACCGGGAATGCCTCGCTCAGAGGTGTAGTAATAAAGCTTGCCATTCCATTTGCCACCGTCAAAGACACCATTGATTCCGCTTTCCAGACGCAGGGCCTCAATGTCGCCGTTTTGACGAGTGGCGGTGGTGTCCCAAGCCACAGTGCCGTCGCTGAACACCTTGCGGTAGCGGAATTTGTATTTGCCAGTGGCATTGATATACTCTGCACTGAGTGAGGAATGGACGTGGTCGGAGATTTTTTCTTCCCAGAGGAAAGACGGATTCTGCAGGCCGAAAGATCCGGTGCGATACACAGCCTGCAGGTTGCGGCGCTTGCCGTCGGTGAAATGAGGCTTGCGGCTACGCAGATAGATAGTGCCGGCAGAACCGTAGTCTTTGGCAGATTGGAAAATGCTGGATTTCTGGCCGTTGTAGAGCGAAATCTCCTCGATGTTGTCCATCGAAAATTTGCCGAGGTCAATCTGGCCGTTTTGAGCATTGCCCAACTGGATGCCGTCGTAGAACACACCCATGTGGTTGGTGCCCATCGAGCGGATATCGACAGTCTTGAGTCCGCCCACACCACCATAGTCCTTGATCTGGATGCCAGAGAAATAGCGGATAGCATCGGCCACAGAGTGAGCGCTGAGACCTTCGAGTCGTTTGCCCGAGAGTTTCTGGTGAGGCACGATGTCCTCGGAACTCTTGCGCGATGCGCTGACGCTGACCTCGCGCAATTCACGCTTGAGGGTGTCGGGAGCCATGCCCCCCGGCTCAGTGCCTCGGGCATATACAGATACCAACAAGAAGCCCGCTATAAGGGCTGCCAGCAGTCGTGCCATTCTACGATTGTTTTATGCTCTGTTCCGCGAGAGCGTTAAACTATGTGCCGAGCACTGGCAGGTCTTCTGACTTATTCCGCAGCGTCTGTAGTCTTCCCACTTTGAGTTAAGAATCTGTGTGGTTGGTAGATTCTAATAAAGCAGTGACTATAGTCACAGACGTGCATAATGGAACTTACAGCAGCGGGCCTGTTCAGGATTTTCACCTGATTCCCATTTTAATCCAGCAGTCTCCTAGAGGAGAACCGCCGAAACCAGTGCAGGTTCTTATTTTGCGATTGCAAAGTTACAAAATAAAGAGGAATTGACAAAAGTTTTTGGACAAAACAAAGAGGAATAAGTTCTGTATTTTGAATAAAATCAAGAGAAATGTGTCTTTTTAGGGGTAAAATCGTAACAAAACCTCCACCTCGGCCGGTGAGGATGAGGTGACAGAATCTAAGGTATAGAATAAGAAACATCCGCAAACATCAGATTCTCGGAGTTGTCGTGAACTCGGCAGAAGAACTGATGTTTGCGGATGATTTCTTTTTCGGATAGGAGAAGCGTCTCTGCTATTCTGAATATTCTTCTGTTGGTCAACTTAGGTATACATACGGACGGCGGTATGCATACCAAGGTTGTAATATTCGTGGATAAAGCGACGAATCTTGTCAAACGTGGCCGTCTCGTTCAACTCGTCTGTGTTAGTACCTGTATTTACCACATAGACAAACGATTTCTTGGAGTAGAACGACTCGCCATTCTCCTCAATGAATTTCTCTATAGTACGCGACTTTGCCATCAAGCAAACCAACTGATATTCTTTATCAACAAGTTGGAAATTGCTACGAGGATGGGCTTTCTGTCGATGCTGGCTACTGGTGAGCAAGATGAGATTCTCGAAGTAAGATGCAAGTTCAGGGAATTGCGACTTCGGGAAAATATGATGCACTTCGGTTGCAATACCAGATGCCAATTCGTCATTGACTTCGCTGTCCTCTCCTTGTCTTTGACGAACCTTGCGAATGGCTTTGTTTACCTGATAATCAATATAGAAGTTCTGATTCATTTCCTCAATCTCAGCCTTCACAGCTTGCTCACGAGTCAGCGACTTTTTCTTTTTGTCCTTATCACGCCAATTCACACGATTGTACATCAAATCGTACCAATCAAGCAATTTGCCATGGCTGCCAGGAAGCATATTGCTATAAGCATAAAGATTGAACACCTTGTGGAATATACGGTCAACATCAGTCTTAGAATGCGAAGGCGTATTGGCAGAGATGAACCGATGATACTTCTCATAGATCGTGGCTTTTGCTGCACGGGGATTTGCTTCACAAGTTGCCTTGTATTCCTCAAAGAATCGGGTAATTCCACTGGAATCAGCTACACGCATAAAAAACTTAAGCATAAAGTTGTAGGCATTGCGCTCTTTAGTTGCGATGTATTCTAGCATCGTCTCATCGTTCACACAGAAATCAAGTTGCTTGCCAACACAAGTCACCTGAAGCACATGGGCATACGCAAGCAATTTCAGTGGTTGGCACAGCACTTTATTATATTCATTACGCGCGCTTGGGTCAGAGGGCGATGGCTTGCCGAAAATCACTCGGCAGTTGTCTATAAAGTAATGCTCATCCCAAAGGTCGGTTACGGAGAAATGTTTTGTAGCACACGACGTGCTTATAATGCAATCTGCGATGAAGCATACAATATCTGGTGTACACTTCTGGTCAACATAACGTGCATCATGGTTCTGACGAATATCGAAGTCGTCATACTTGTTCAGGAAACTATCAATATCTACCACCATATCTTATTTTTGTTTAAGTTTACCAAAGAAGAAAACTGAATTATTGTCGATGTTCATTGAGCGAGTTGCCTTATTGCGAGCAATGGCGTAAAATTGCCGATACTCATCTGTTGCATAATAGGCAAGGTCAGCTTCGGTCACGCTCTCATTCTCGTCAATGAGTGTGAGAATTGCCACAGAGCCGTCCGCAATACAATTCTTAGGGAGGAAACATGCACGAGGATTGTATGTCAGGTTAGGCAGAAGCACGCAATTCGGCTGATTCAGGTATTTGCTTACGTCATAAGCCGATGCATCATCCATGAAGCAATCGTACCCCTCGATGTCCTCAATACAGTTGCTCCCGATATTCCTTGATTTCAACACACGAATGCTGCCAGCATCCTTTGTTACAGTCTTTGTAATAGCTCTGTCGCGATATGCCTTGAAAATTCCAAACTGCATCTTTTCTGCCACAAGGTCGAATGCTTCGTTTCTGTAAATCAGCCAATATGGATATGTTCTATCAGTGATGTACGATTGCGCACTTGTCGTAATCTTCTCAGAAATGTATGACTCAACAATCGTATTGGCTGGTTTTTTATCGGTACGCAATAAGAAGTTGATTGTTTCTATCTTCACCCCCTTAAACCCTTTCTCTCCAAAGTCAATGATGCGTTCCATTCTGTATCGCTCCATAAAAGCACGAGTAAGGTTAAACTCAGGTGCATTGATAAGGCTCTTCGGTACAATCAGCGAAACGAATCGTCCGAGACGAATGCATTTCTCTATGAAGAACGAGAAGATGTTGTTCGTTTCCTTATTCGCCATATCTTCCTTATACTTTGCTAGCAAATCCTTCTCGCCAGTTATCTTCATGTAGGGAGGATTTCCTATCACGACATCATACTTACAATCAGTGAAATCATGCAAAAGGAAATCATCGTTGATAAAATTGATGTGGATGTTTTCAGGAATTGTGAGTTTGTCAAGGAGGGCTCTAAGTGTAGCAATGCTGTTGGGATTAATGTCCACAACATCGATAGTTACGCTTTTTGCATTCTCATACTTTCTGATAAGCGTCGGGAGGAAGTTGCCGACACCCACAGATGGTTCGAGAATGCGAACGTCCTGCCCAAGTTCTTTCAATTCGGGAAGATTCTTGACTATGGTGTAGCAAATGTCTTGTCGTGTGTAGTAAGCTGCATTATTTTCGCGTTGAGCATTGGCAAGTTCTGCAATCTTGCTTAACTCGGCAAAGCTGAATGAAGAGGCATGTTTGATAAAACTGAGCAGATTATCTTGACCGGTAAGTTTGTTCTTGCTGATAAGGTCTTCAATGTCAGATTCGGTTAAACTCCTGCGAGTGTCAATCTTGCGGACATTATGAGCTACTTGTTTGAAAATTACAGTAGGAACTGCCTCTCCAAGGTTCTGCCGGATGTTCATTTCTTCTTTCTTCAAGAATGCTTTCTTGTCGGCTAGTGGCAGAGCATTCAGCTGCTCAAACGTAGTCTCTGACCATTGGAAATCATTGGGGACAGACATCATGAGCATCACTTCACGAATGCTGAATACACGATTATCTACAGGATGAACGGTGTTCTGACTCGCCATGATGTCATTTCGGGTATGAATGCAAGGAGGAACTTTATCCCAATACTGACGTGTATATTTATCGCCATTCTTTTGGGCATTGAAGATTCGCACTCCGTCCTTTATGGTGTGAGGCAAACGCTCTGGCTCCGTATTGTCAAATGCAGATTGTCCTTCCTTGATGTTTTCTATCCACGCCATCATCTTCGGGTCGTAATTGCGCAAGTTGTGGTAAATGTCTTCATCCCAAATCTCTCCCATAGTGTGCAAAGCAGGCAGGTGACCAATTACTTGTCGAAGAGTTCTTTCTTTTTGTTTCGTTGGGAATAGGTCGTATGGAGTGATCTCTTTCAAATCTTTGCGCACACCAATCACAAGTGTACGAGTGCGACTTGACGGATTACCATAATCCTTGAAGTTCACCACATTGAAGAGGATGTTGTAATTGCCGGACAAATTATTGTTTATAGCCTCACGTATCGGCTTGTCTTGACCGTCCACGTCGGTACAAAGTGTTGTCAAGAAAGCTCTAACATTCTCAAACACAAAGTAGCGAGGCTTGATTTTATTGACAATACGGATGGATTCCACCACAAGAGAGTTGCGTTTCATCTCGTCTTTCTTCTTGTGATTAGCGACCGACATTCCCTGGCAAGGAGGAGTAGCAATCACCACGTCAATATCGTCAACATGGAAGAAATCATGCCAGAACTCTATCTGGCCAAACA
>JAZUHM010000317.1:0-9036 GCA_045641725.1 Bacteroidaceae bacterium
GGCGGCGGTAGAGAGCTCCATCGCACCAGCGGTGACGTTGAGCGGCTGACCCTGGTTGTTGGTGATGGTGGCCTTCTTGAGTTTGCCGAGCGCCCACTCCATGTCAACGGTAAAGTCGCCGATTGCCTTGAGACCGGTCACACTGCCCGACTTCCATGCCGAAGGCAGGGCTGGCAGGAGGTTGACATTGCCATTGTAGCTCTGGAGCAGCATCTCAGCCACACCAGCGGTGTAGCCGAAGTTTCCGTCAATCTGGAATGGCGAGTGAGCGTCCCACAGATTGTAGTAAACGCCGCCCTGGCCAGACATAGCGATGGTGTAAGAACCTGAGTGGTGGAACACGAGGTCGAACAAGTCGTGAGCCATATCGCCCTCAAGGGTGCGGGCATAGAGATTGATCTTCCAACCCATTGACCAGCCGGTAACATCGCGGCTGTTGCGCACATGCAGCGAGTTCTTGGCGGCATTGAAGAGGCGCTTGCCCTCAGCGGTATTGTCAAAGGCAGACACCTGATTGTAAGGATAAATAGCCATAAGGTGGTTGAGGTGGCGATGACTGTGAGCATCGTTGGCAGCATTGAGGCCGCCGCCCTTCCACTCGCTCAGGCACTCCTTGCCCTCAAATATCTCGGTGTTGAGACCGCGGTCGATCTTGGCGTTCCAGTCCTCGAGCTCCTTGATGTTGGCTGCGGTGGCAAGGCCCTCGGCAATCACATTGTCGCGGCCGAGCTCGTCAATAGCGGCCAGACACTCGGTGAGGCACTCGCTCACGTTCTGCTGCGCAAAAGCAGTAGGATAGGTATATGGGCCGTGCTCTGGCGACCACTGGTTAGGCACATACCAAGTGCCGTCGGCATGCTTGGCAGTAGAAATATCGATCAGGAACCACGCAGCGCGCAGCATTGATGGGAATGCGCGGCGCAGGAAATCCTTGTCGAGGGTATAGCGATAGTGCTGCCAGAGGTGCGAGCAGTTCCATGCGCCCGGAGTCTGGATTTCCTTGACCATCCACTGCGATGTACCGCCAAAGATATTGCACTCGGTGGCCGACATCCAGCCGCGCGCACCGGCCTTAACACGCTGTGCGAGCTTGTGGAAATTGTAGTTGTCCTGGCCCAGAGTGATGATGTTGTTGAGGAACGGCATGTGCATCTGGCTGAGGTTGGTAGGCTCGGCTGGCCAGTAGTTCATCTGCACGTTTACGTCGGCGTGGACGTCGCAGTGCCAGAATGAGGTCTCCGACCAGTTGTTCCAGATTCCCTGCAGGTTGGATGGCGCGTTGATAAGTATATTGTTGGTAGAAATTTCGAGATAGCGGCCATACTGGAAGTAAAGCTGCTCGAGGAAGAGGCCGTCGGGCTTGGTGCGGTTGGCGGCTGTGGCGTAGCTGTCGATCAGGTCCTTGGTGGTACTGGTAGATGCAGCATTGCCCAGCTGGAGCGACACGCGGCCCATTAGCTCAGAGAAATTTTCGACGTGGTCGGCCAGCACCTTGTCCCAACCGGCCTCGACAGCCTCGTCGAGGATGGCGGTGTTCTTGGCAGCCACCTGGGCGCGGGTGCCCTTAACAAACGACGGAGTAGAATCGTCGAAGTTGGTGGCGGCAGCCAGGTAGATGGTAGCCTCGGTGGCGTTGGTGACCTTGATGCCCTCGTCGGTGGTGGTGATGACAGCGTCGTCGTCGGCCACTACGCGAATCTGGGCATTATAATCCACAGTCTTGAGCTTGCCGCCAAAGGTTGCGCCGCCGTCGGCATAGGTCACGGCAGTGGCATTGATGGCGCCGTCGGGATGCACGGCAAAGAGGAGCGACATCTTCTCGGTGCCGGTGGCGGTATAGTGCGCGGCGAGCACCTTGTGAGGCGCGGAGGTAATATAGGTGCGCTCATACTTGGTCTGGCGGTCGGTGCTGCTGAATACAACACCGCCCACGCCCTTCTCAATATCAAGGTAGCGCGCATAGTTGCGCACGGGCTTGGTGGCGTCCTTCATAGAGAACTGATTGCTGAGGTCGGTAACGATAATCGAACCGAAGTTCACGTATTTGCCGTGCTCGCCGTAGTCGGTAGGCGAACCGTTATATAAAGTCTTTTCATTAAACTGAATCTCATCCTTGAGCACACCGCCAAAGAGCACACCGCCCACCTGGCCATTGCCGATGGGGAGGCCGTACTCCATCCACGGATTGCTGACGCCGGCCTTGGTGGCAGGCACATTGTACCACAGGGCAAGGTTGCTGATGCCCGCAGGACGACCGCCGGCCAGCACACTATACACCTCGGTGAGGAAATCGTCGGGATTAACCTCGGCCACATACCACGCCGAACCCGGGTCAACATTGGTGCTGCCGTTGGAATAATAGCTCCAGCCGTTGATCTGCGAAGCGCTATAGCGATTCCAGCACACGCGGGTCGAGTTGTCCTGAGCAGCCTGCTTGCCTATGGTCACAGTGCCAGGAGCCACGCCAGCCTTGGCGTACCAGGTGGCAGGAGCAGCGGTGCTCCACACGTTCCAGTCGTTGAGAGTGGCATCGCCGGCGGCGTAGTTGTGCACATTTACGGCCTGATAGCCGTCAGCAGTGGCATCGGCAGCAGTGAAATAGAAGAGCGAAGTAAGCTCAGGCATGGTGCGGGTGCCCATGTAGGCATTGTTGGCCACGAAATAGATATATTCGTCGGTCTGCTTGGCACTGCGTAGAGTGTAATAATGCTTCTCGGTGTCGGTAGAGAGCTTAAAGACACCGTCGGTTGGCTGAGGATCCACAGGGTCGCCAGCCTCCTCGATGTGGAAGGTGCTGCCGGCATCCTGACCCGACCAGAAACCTATCGCGCCAGAAGAACCATTGCGGTTGAGCCACGCAGAGGAATTGCCGTGGAGACTGAGATAGAAACCGCCCGCACCGCCGTGGGGAGACTCGCTGATGTCCCAGCGGGTGTTGGCCGAAGCGCCCAGAGTAGCCAGAGCCACCATCGAGGGAGCAGTGCTCGCATTGGCCGAATAGAGCACCATAGTCTGACCGGCACCCACGTTATAGACCTGATAGCCGTCGGCATCGTTGCCCACAAACTTCCACATAAAGGCAGAAGTCTCCTGCTTGTCCTGATTGCCAACAGAAGAACCGCTCACATAGCAGTAATTCTTGGTGTTAGGGTTAATCTGCAGGTAGTAAGCCTTAGCCGCATCATAACTCGCTGCCGCCTCAAACGGCGCAGCCTGTGACTGCACCGCCACGCCAAGCGCAGCCAGCAGCATCACAAAGAAAGTCGAAAAAGTTTTCATAATATTTAAAGAATTGTTTTTGTTCAAAAATCAGCAGAGAACACTCCGCACTTTACAAAAATACAAAAACTATTTGAAATCCAAAGCATTTTACCCCAAACTTTATGCATTCCGACCAAAAACCTGCAGAAAAATATTTAATTTAACGAGTTTCAGGGGAGCTGGCTCTTTTAAGGAGATATAGAAGAGCAAAAGGAAAGTTATCGCTTCGCTCAAGGAGTCAACGGACGTCGCCAATGTCTCGCTTGCTGCCAAACTACGAAAGATACCAACCTAGGTATTGGCATCGTCCCTATAACTCCCCTATATCTCCCCTTTAACTTCCTTCTTAACTCCTTCTAAAAACAAAAATCTCGGCCACAATTGGGGCTTGTTTGGTAAAAAGGGGTTAATTTTGCAATGGATAACCGAAAGATATGGATTTTAAGACAATACTCAAGAATCTGGGGCTCGAGCAGTTGAGTCCGATGCAGGAGAATGCTGTGGCGCTGATTAGAAACAATATCAACGCTGTGGTGCTGGCGCCTACGGGCAGCGGCAAGACGCTGGCGTTTCTGCTGCCGCTGATAGAGACCATCAACACCGAGAGCGACGACCTGCAGGCGCTGATACTCTCGCCCACTCGCGAATTGGCGTTGCAGACCTACAACGTGCTCAAGGCCATGAAGACCAGCTGCCGCGCGCTGTGCTGCTATGGCGGTCGCCCCGCCATGGATGAGCATCGCCAGATGGCGAGCCTCAAGCCCCACATTATCATCGGCACGCCCGGCCGATTGAACGACCATATCGACAAGCAGAATTTTAATACAGCCACCATCAAAACTCTTGTGGTCGATGAGGTTGACAAGATGTTTGAGCTGAAGTTCCAGGCCGAGGTAGGGGCGCTGCTTGGGCAGTTGCCCGGTCGCCAGCGCTGCATACTGGTGTCGGCTACCGATATGAAGGAGATTCCTGAGTTTGTGGCCTTTCGCCACCGCCCACCCGCTGTGCTCAACTACCTCGACAAGCGTCATGCCGCCGCCCGTGGCATCACCCACCTTGTAGTGCACTCGCCGCAGAAGGACAAGCTGGAGACACTGCACCAGCTGCTTTGCTCGTTGGGCGAAGAGCAGGCCGTAGTGTTCGTGAACTACCGCGAGGCAGTGGAGCGCACCGGCCAGTATCTCGCAGAGCAGGGTCACAGTGTGAGCCTCTTCCATGGCGGACTGGAGCAGCAAGACCGCGAGTCGGCCCTGAGCCTCTTTCGCAACGGCAGTGCCAACGTGTTGGTCTCGACCGATTTGTCGGCGCGCGGCATTGATGTGCCCACGCTGCAAAATGTGATACAGTATCACCTGCCCCTCAACCGCGAGGCCTATATCCACCGCTGCGGTCGCACAGGTCGCTGGGACGAAGAGGGCCGCTCGTATCTTATACTGGGTCCAGAAGAGAAAATGCCCGATTTCAACGAGGAATTTCACCCGCTCGAGCTGCAGCCGCCCTATCCCGCGCCAGCCAAGCCGCAGTGGGTGACCATCTATATCGGCCGCGGCAAAAAAGACAAGCTGAGCAAGGGCGATATAGTAGGCTTTTTCTGTAAGACAGGCGGCATGAAGGGACAAGACATTGGCGCTATCGACATCCGCGAGCGCTTTGCCTATGTGGCCATTCGCAAGAGTGTGGCCAATAGCGTGCTGCGCAATATTGCAGGCGAGAAAATTAAAAAAATGTCAACGCGCATCGAACAAATTAAGCCAAAACGACATTATTCCAATATAAAGCGCTAAATTTGCAATCCGAAAATAAATAACAAATATACATACCTTAAATTATTAAGCCCGAAATCGCTATCATGAAAACTGTATTGAAATTTGTGTTGCTGCTTGCCGTGTGTGCCTATGGCGCAGTGGCTATGGCTCAAAGCAATCGCACAATCCGCGGCGTGCTGATAGATTCTATCAACGGCCAGCCCGAGAGTTTTGCCACCGTATATCTGTTTCCGCAGGGGCCAAACGCCAAGCCCTTGCAGAATGTTTTTAGCGATGAAAAGGGCGTTTTTCAATTCAAGCCCGTTAAAAACGGCCAGTATCGCATCTCGATATTGAGCATAGGCCGCAAGCCCGTAAACCGCAATGTGAGCGTGGGCCGCGACAGCGACCTCAACCTCGACACAATCCGCCTGTGTGACGCTGCGAGTCTGGGCATGGTCACTGTGAGTGCACAGCGCCCGCTGATCAAGGCCGAGGTAGATAAAATCAGTTACCAGATGAGCGAAGACCCCGAGGCGCAGACCAACACCACCCTCGAGATGTTGCGCAAGGTGCCCATGGTTACTGTAGATGGCGACGAGAATATTCAGGTCAACGGCTCCAGCAGTTTCAAGGTATATGTCAACGGCAAGCCCAATCAGATGATGTCGTCAAATCCAACGGAGATATTCAAGAACTATCCCGCCTCGGTTATCAAGAAGATCGAGGTTATCACCAATCCCGGTGCGCGTTATGACGCAGAGGGCGTGGCCGGTGTGCTCAACATCATCACCGAGGGAAATACCCGCACCACAGGCTACACTTTCACCCCGTCGCTCAATGTGAGCACACAAGGCTATCGCGCCTCGCTGTTTGGAATGACACAGGTAGGCAAGCTGATGCTCTCTGCCCACTATGGCGAGGCCCATCACAACAGGCCGAGGTCGCACAGCTACAGCGAGCGCGAGGTGTATGACGAGGCTATAAACCACCTGCTCACCTCAGAGGGCAGCAGCAAGCGCAAGGGCGTTTTCAGATTTGGTTCGCTTGAGGCCAGTTATGAGTTTGACGCACATAATCTGCTCTCGGTGTCGGCCGGTCTGCGCGGCCATAGTCCCGAAGACAACGGCAAGACACTCTATAGCATGCTCTCTGCCGCCAACGCCTTGACCTATCAGTACTCCAACAGCAGCTCGGGCAAGAGCAGCAGCTTTGGCATCAATGCTTCGGCCGACTATCAGCACACTTTCAACAAGGAGGGACAGGCCCTGACCTTCTCTTATCGCACCGATCTCAACCCCGGCAACCGCAAATCCTATAATAACTATGGCGATTTTGCAGGCAACGCACCGATGCTGCGCGATTTGTTTTACGATACCCGCACCCACTCCGACGAACACACCTTTCAGCTCGATTTTACCACGCCGCTCGACAGCATACAGACCTTCAGCACCGGCGTGAAATACATCTACCGCATCAATCGCAGCAATAATGTGGAGAAGCAGCGCGCCTCTGGCACCGACGATGACTATCAGCTGGACGCAGATCGCTCGCTGCGCTATCGCCACCACGGTGATATTGTGGGAGCCTATGCTGAGTATGGACTTAAATACAAGCGCCTGTCGGGTAAGGCCGGTGTGCGCTATGAATATTACAACATCGACGTGACTTACCCCGATGGCAAGCGCCCGGATTTCGACAAAAAGCTCGGCGATTTCATCCCTTCGGTCTCGTTGGGCTATAATCTAACTGAGACCAAGATGCTCAAATTGGGCTATAACATGCGTATTGGCCGCCCGGGCATCAATTCGCTCTCGCCATACGTGAGCCATGCCACTCCCGAGTTTATATCTTATGGTAATCCCCACCTCACCTCGGAACATGCCCACAATATGGAGGCCGGTTTCAGCACCTTTGGCATGAATTTCAACCTCAACGCCACTCTCAACTACTCGGTATCGACCGACGGCATCACCAATTACAGCTTTATCGACCAACAGGGCGTCATAAACACCACGAGCGACAATTTCATGCACCGCAAGGCATGGAGCCTCAATGTGTTTATACGCACAAACCTCACCAAGACAACTTCGCTCAATCTCAATATGACAGGCCGCTACACCGACTATCGCATCAACGAGATACAGAACCACAACAGCGGCTGGTCGCTGCACTGCTTTGGCGGACTGCAGCAGAAACTCCCGCTCGGCCTGAAGCTCGGCCTGTGGGGCGGCGGCAGTACCCCGGATGTCAATCTGCAGGGCAAGGGCTCGAGATTCTATTTCTATTCGCTCAACCTGAGTCGCAACTTCCTCAAGGACGACCGCCTGGAGGTGACACTGCAGGCCAACAACTTTATTGGCCGCTACCATTATTTCACCTCAACCACCGAGACACCAGACTATCGCCAGTACTCGAAGAACCGCGAGGACTTTATGCGCATCGGCATGGGTGTGAAATACCGTTTCGGTTCCCTCAAGGCCAAGGTTAAGAAGGCCAAGCGCACCATCAACAACGACGATGCCACCGGCAGTGACAAGGCCGCTGAGAATGATCAGCGCAATCAAGATAACGACCGCGACCAAAACGACCAGCATGGCCCCGACAATGGCGGAAAGAAGCCTAATAATAGTAAAAAGTAATAGGATGTTTGCAGTAGTCTTTCGCAATTTTGTATTTTCATGGTTGTGTGTGGTGTTGATATTCGTGCTGAGTTTCTTCACTCCGCCTCATACGCCGTTGGACAATGTGTCGCTCATCGACAAGTGGACTCATCTCGTGATGTATGGCGGCACTGTGGGTGTGTTTTGGCTTGAATATATTGCCGCCTGGCGCAAGCGTGGCCTGAGGTTGTCGGGTGGCGCGCTGATTGTGATAAGTCTGGTGGTGCCCATAGCCCTTGGCGGCATTATCGAGATATTGCAGGCCTATTGCACCAATGGGCGCCGCAGCGGCGATTGGTTGGATTGGGTGGCCGATTCGATAGGCGTAGTTATTTTCTGCATTGCCGGTTATCTGATATTCAAGAAAAAGACGCGCAAATAGCAGTGTCTTTATAAAAGGGTAGGGTAAATTCTCAATTATATGCAGCACTTAAGACATCTATTGGTGAGCGCCGTGTTTTTGTTGGCGTTGCTTGTGGGCCTGACCTCGTGTGAAGGCAGTAAATACAAGAAGATTGACGGCAAGATATACTGGACTTTCTATACATTCAGTTTTGGCCGGATTTCGCAGCCCCTTGATGCCGACACACTCACATTTCAAGACCTTGGGCATCACTATGGCAAAGACAAAGACCATGCATTCTATGAAGACTCGATGCTCATTGGGCCCGACGTGGCCACCTTTGAGTCCGTAAAGGACCACTATGCCATCGACTCAAGGCACGCCTACTATAAACACAGCATTATCCAGGGCGCCAACCCCACTACATTTAAGGTCAAGAACGAGAATCTCTCGTACGACGACCGCGACTATTATTGGCAGGGCAAGGCGTTTGGCGTGAGCGACATGGATAAATTCAAGGTGTTTTATTTTGTAGATGACGACGCCTATTGGGCCCGCGATTCCAAGTATGGGTATTATATAGAATACAACGGCCCGATTATTAAGTTCCCGATTGCCAATTACAAGGATTTTGAGCCGTTGACCTATAAGTCGTCTGACGGCGTCAAGCTTGAGTCGTGTGATTATGCCACAGATGAGGATCATATTTACTATCGTGGCAAAGTCATGCGCGGCGTTGATATGGCGACATTCCACCAGACCGACTATGAGTGGGCCGAGGATAAAAACACCCGCTATTACCAGGGGCTTCCTACCGACTCGGTGCCAGGTAAGAAGCAATAGAGGGCGCCGCGCGGCGAGGGTGGCTCTGTGCGGCGTGTAGCGCGGTAGATGGATGGCCCTTTTATCTGCTCTTATTGCGCGCTC
Source organism: Bacteroidaceae bacterium (assembly GCA_045641725.1). Classification (GTDB taxonomy): domain Bacteria; phylum Bacteroidota; class Bacteroidia; order Bacteroidales; family Bacteroidaceae; genus UBA6382. The sequence continues at coordinate 8,940 of JAZUHM010000317.1, forward strand.
GCAAAAACAAAGTGCGCGCTAATTTTAGTTCACAGCGCTGTGAACGAACGTTCACAGCGCTGTGAACAATTGTTCATAGCGCTGTGAACGATTGTTC
>JAZUHM010000318.1:0-2252 GCA_045641725.1 Bacteroidaceae bacterium
ATTTTGGTTCACAGCGCTGTGAACAATCGTTCACAGCGCTATGAACAATCGTGCACACCGCTGTGAACAAACCTTCTCAGCGCTGTGAACCAAATTTAGCGCGCACTCTATAATTTTACAAGCGCAATACGCCCTTTTCCAAGCGCGCAGAAACCCCAATCGCACAGCCCTGCCACCATAAAAAAAGTGCGCCCCTGCACTGGCAGGAACGCACTTTTTCACCCGGTTAACCCCTCAGGCTAAGCCTCGCCGTGAGGGCCAGAGAATGGATTCTTGTTCTGGCGAGGATCGTGGAGGTCAATCGTGCCAAATACCTTCTCATACTTGGCAATATTGTCGTTGAGGGCGTACATCAGGCGCTTGGCGTGCTCGGGAGCCATCACCACGCGCGATTTCACCTTGGGATTGCCGCCGTTGGGCAGCATGCGGATAAAGTCGAGGATAAACTCGGCAGAAGAATGGGTGATAACTGCAAGGTTTGAATATACACCGTCCTCTACCTCTGGTGTCACGTTAATCTGAAGCTGATTCTGCTTGTCGTTGTTTGGCATAGTCGTAATATTTATAGGTTTGAAGCAAAGTTAGCAAATTATTGTCAAAAACACACCAATCCGCGCCATGATTTTGCTTGCCACACCCCATATTTGCACAAAACAGACAAGTTTGCGGGCCCAATTCAACAGAAATTCGTACCTTTACATCACTAATTCAAAAACACACTCAATATGAAACGCACAAACCTAATACTCGCGCTGCTCATGGCCGTGGCCACAAGCATCAGCGCCGACAACCTGTCTAAAAACCCCGCAGCCGCCAATCAGGCACGCACCTATTTCCAAGAAATGCTGGCAGGCAAGCGCCCCGCCGCACCCGTCTTCAAGGACAAAGCCGCCAACCAGGCCCTCGACAGCGCCACAGTCTGGCACATCTGGCAGCAGGTAGTCCAGGCCGAGACCGACGGCACCCTCGGCAACCCCGTTGACATAGCCAGCGCCGACCCACGCACCTGGGCCATAGCCGACACCCTCGAGCCCAACAACGTGGCAGTCAACTACTACTACATCACCAAGGGTGAAAAACCCGCCGCCGGCTACCCGCTCTACATCTACCTCCACGGCAGCGGCCCGCGCCAGCAGGAGTGGTCCACCGGCCTCAAGCTCGCACAGATGTTCAAGGACGCCCCCTCGCTCTACTTCATCCCGCAGATTCCGCAGGAGGGCGAGTGGTACCGCTGGTATCAGGTCAGCAAGCAGTGGTTTATCGAGAAAACCCTGCGCCAGGCCATGGCCTTGGGCGACGCCAACCCCCGCAAACTCTATATCTTCGGCATCTCTGAGGGCGGCTATGGCAGCCAGCGCCTCGCATCCTTCTACGCCGACTACCTCGCCGCAGCAGGCCCCATGGCAGGCGGCGAACCGCTCAAGAATGCACCCGCCGAAAACCTCAGCAACACAGCCTTCTCGCTCCTCACAGGCGACAAGGACGCCGGTTTCTACCGCAATATGCTCACCCAGGGCACCAAAGAGGCCCTCGACTCGCTCCAGGCTCTCTTCCCCAACGAGTTTCCCCACAACGTAAAGCTCCTCGAGGGCTATGGCCACGGCATCAACTACGGCCTCATGACACCCTGGCTCAGCCAATACGAGCGCAACCCCTACCCCACCCACTTCATCTGGGAAGACTACGAGATGCACGGACGCCACCGCAGCGGATTCTACAACATCGCCGTTGACAAACGCCCATTCGACGACCCCAACAAGCGCACACGCTACGACGTGAGCATCAAGGACAACGTCATCAGCATCACCATGCAAGACATCACCTACACCTGCACAGAAAAAGACCCGCACTGGGGCATCGAACTCAAGTTCTCGCGCAGCTACGCCCCATCCACCAGCGGCCAGTTCACCATCTTCCTCAACAACCAGCTCGCAAACCTCAAAAAGCCCGTCACCGTAGTCCTTAACGGCAAGACTCTCTACAAAGGCAAAGTGCAGCCCTCGGCCAGCGCCCGCCTCAAGAGCCTCGCCACCTTCGGCGATCCCCTCCGCATCTTCCCCGCCGCCATCACAATCGACGTGAAATAGCTATTCTAGGAGTTAAAGGGGCTCAGTGGAAAAATACTAGGGGGATGTTTGAAATAATTTAATCAAAAATTGGCGCCTTTCGTAGCTTGGCGCGTCCCGCGCCGAGCACCAATTGAGACAGAACTATCGTTCAAAACTCTGCGGTCGGTGTTCGGCGCGGGACGC
>JAZUHM010000319.1:0-3287 GCA_045641725.1 Bacteroidaceae bacterium
TCCTACAAGACCTGTGAGCACATAGGTAGTTTTTCTTGGCTCAAGATCTACTTGGGGATCTTTCTTGATTTCCATGATTAGTGTATTATTGGTTAAAAACTCTGCACAAAAGTAGGCATTTTTTTCATTGCAACCAAAAAAAACTGCCTTTTTTTTACTTTTTTGCCTAAAAAAATTGCTTTTCCCGCGAAAAAAGGGTACTTTTGCATACAATTTTTGCGAAAATAGCGTTATTCTATCGTGAAAAAAACGAAACTAATGCAGAAAACGAAATCCCGACATTGCAGTTTCAGCCTAAAGGCCTTGTTGCTGTTGTCTGCAATCCCGGCAGTAGTAGCCGAAGCGCAGGAGGTCGATGGCTATGGCTACCTCGAGCTCCCCGTCTCGCCCCGTGCCCTGGCTTTGGGCGGCACCAGCATCAGCGTGGTAGAGCCTGAGATGGCATTAGCCGAGCAGAATCCGGCGTTGCTCTGTCCGCAGATGGCAGGGCAGCTGACCGTGTCATATATGAGTTATGTGTCAGACATCAACTTGGGCTACGCAGGCTATGCTGGCCGCTTCCTCGATATGGGAGGCTGGTCGGTGGGCATGCGCTATGTGGATTATGGCGACTTCGCAGGCTACACGGAAGAGGGCATCTCCACCGGCAGCTTTGGGGTGAAGGATTTGTGCCTTGAGGGTGCTGTGGGTTATCCGATCAGCGATCTGTGGCGCATCGGAGCGCAGGTAAAGCTGATGTATACATCCTACGAGAGCTATTCGGCCTTCGCCATGGGTGTGGATCTCGGATTGAACTATTACAATGATGCCACGGGCAACGTGATTTCCATCACCGCCACCAATCTGGGAACCCAGCTGAAGGCTCTGTACGACGATGGACGGAAGCAGCACCTGCCTTCACAGATCAATGTGGGGTGGAGCAAGGAGCTGCAGCATCTGCCTTTTACCATCTCCGTCACGGGTTATCATTTGCTCGACTGGGATCAGGACTATCTGGATGGCCAGGGCCGCAAACATACATTCAAGAACGCCGAGCAGGTGTTCAACCACTTGATTTTCGGCATCGAGTGGAGTGCGATAGACCATTTCTGGCTGGCCGCTTCCTATAATTACCGGAATCAGGCCCGTTTCCGTGGTCAGGGAGGTTTCCTGCGAGGCGTCGCTCTTGGAGCAGGACTCCGCTACAACAACATGGGCTTCCAGGTGGGCTATGCCAGCACCAATGCTGCTGATGGCAGCCTTGCCCTTTCGTTCAGCTACACCTTTTAAATAATTAATATAAAACAGAATTTTTATTATTCGCTATTGATATGAAGAAGATCACCATTGCCATCGACGGCCACTCCAGCTGTGGCAAGAGCACCATGGCTAAGAAATTGGCTGCAGACCTGGGCTATATCTATGTTGTCACAGGCGCCATGTATCGTGCCGTCACGCTGTATGCCCTTCGCCACGGTTTGATGGAAGCCGAGAGTAAGCAGATCGACGTTCCTGCCCTCGAGCAGCAGATTGCCGACGTTGTCATCACGTTCACTCACGATGCCGAAGGCCGCTTGCAGACCGTGCTCAACGGAGAAGTGGTTGAGCAGGAGATCCGACAGATGACCGTGAGCAACTGTGTCAGTCCCATTGCCGCTCTGCCTTTTGTTCGAAGCCGCATGGTTGCGCTCCAGCAGCAGATGGGCCTCGAAGGAGGCATCGTGATGGATGGCCGCGACATCGGAACCGTCGTATTCCCCAATGCCGAGCTCAAGGTCTTTGTGACCGCCAGTGCCGAAGTACGTGCTCAGCGTCGTCTGGCCGAGCTGCAGGGAAAAGGCGACACCACCACAACCTTTGAGGAGGTGCTGAAAAACGTTGAGGAGCGCGATTACATAGATTCGCATCGTGAAACCTCCCCACTCCGTCAGGCCGAAGATGCCTTGCAGCTCGACAATTCGAATATGACCATCCCTGAGCAGAATACTCTATTGCGCCAATGGGTGGATGAGAGGCTCTGAAAAGCAGAGAAAAAAATCCCCAAACCCCTCAAACTCTCCAACAATGAAAGTAACCGTAGGTCCTAATAGAGGTTTCTGCCCTGGTGTGGTAAGCGCCATCCGCAAGGCTGAAGAAAAACTGGCAGAAGCAGATCGCTTGTATTGCCTGGGCGACATTGTGCACAATAGCGAGGAGGTGTCGCGATTGGAGCAGGTGGGCCTTTGCACCATCGATCATGAGCAGATGGGCCAGTTGCGCAACGTCCGGGTGCTGTTCCGAGCACATGGAGAGCCGCCATCAACTTACAAGATGGCCGAAAACAATGGCATCGAGGTGATTGATGCCACCTGCCCTGTGGTGCTGCAGTTGCAACGACGCATAAAGCAAGTGTTTGATTCCGAGCCTAATGCGCAGATTGTCATCTATGGCAAGAAGGGCCATGCCGAGGTGAATGGCCTTGTGGGTCAAACAGCAGGAACAGCCATCGTCCTCGAGGGTCTGCAGGATCTGGACAAGGTCGATTTCAGTCGTCCCACGCGTCTGTTCAGTCAGACCACCATGCCGGTCGATGCATTCCGTCAGCTGGCCGAGGCCATGGGCGAGCGCATGCAGAACGGAGTGGACTTCCAGTATCGGGACACCATTTGCCGCCAGGTGGCAAACCGCATCCCTTATCTTCGCGAATTTGCAAGCCAGCATGATGTAGTGCTGTTTGTGAGCGGAAGGAAGTCAAGCAATGGCAAGGCCCTCTATGGCGTGTGCAAGGAGGTGAACCCACGTTCCTATTTCGTCAGCCATCCGGAGGAGGTCACTCCACAGATGATTAAGGGCGCCGGTACCATAGGCGTGTGTGGCGCCACATCCACTCCGAAGTGGCAGATGGAAGCCATCCGGGAGAAGCTGAATAATACCAATTATAAGTAGGTGTTCAAAATTAATTATACATATTTTTCAACTATTGAGATGCAGGTTTGGATTTTCTCTGAAGGAGCAATGTTACATTGTGGCTGAAGATAAAGTTCAAAAATGCGCTCAAGAGTGAAAAAAGATGTATGATATAAAACCTTACTTATAATATCAATTAATTTTGAACAACTACTTAATTAATTACTTAATACTTATGGCAGAGATCAAAAGTATCGGTATCCTCACCAGTGGTGGTGATGCTCCAGGTATGAATGCAGCCATTCGTGCCGTCACCCGTGCGGCTATCTACAATGGTATGCGTGTGTTTGGCATTCGTAAGGGCTATCAGGGCCTGATCGAAGACAAGATCGAAGAGTTCAAGACACAGAACGTCAGCAATA
>JAZUHM010000320.1:0-2950 GCA_045641725.1 Bacteroidaceae bacterium
CGAAGAGCCAGAGGGGTAGGACTAGCCTAAGTTAGTAACTAAGTGCGGGGCTACCCCTCAGTCGCTACGCGACAGCTCCCCTAAGCAGGGGAGCAGACGACTTAAAGGCGAACAGAGTTGCTGGCAGGCGACTCAAAAGTAAGCCACGGCTCTTTAATATCGACACAATATCTTGAGCACTAACATATTGCAAAAGATTTGAAAAATTTTACAGGACAACAATAAAAAACACAACACACCACGACAATGATTCAACTCCTGATAGACGCCGACTACCTCGACCGCATGGCCTTTGACCTGACGGTAAACTTTGAACGCATGCTGGAGCGCCGTATCGACAAGCTCGACCTCAGTCGATGGGTGGACTACATAGCCCTCGACAGCGGCCTGAGGCCTGGCAATACCGAGCAGGTGCAGGTAGTCCTGCTTTACACCCCCGGCAAGCAGGTGCTAAAAAACTGCCTGCCCGACAACCTCGACACCCAACTCAACGGCACCGCCATCAAGACCAACATAGCCGAATACTGCTTCGCCTCGTGCAAGGTGGAGAGCGACATGGTTAGCCTGGGCGACCTCTACGAACAGTCGTTGCTAGCCCTGCTGCACAACGAGGAAAACACCCAGCTGATGCTCGTGGCCGACCTCGATGCCTACGGACAGCAGGTGCGCCACGCCCTGAGCGAAGCCACCAACCGCCAGCAGATAATGGTCTTTGCACCACAGGCTGTCAGCGGATTCCGCTGCGGCCAGGAGATACTGACCTACTCACTCATGGCCGCCATGAACATACACAGCGAGGAAATCAAGTGATTTACTATTTAAGGATTTACTATTTACGATTTATTTGGGGATTTTGGTATTTTAATATTTGGCCCCGCCATACAACTATACGACAAAAGAAACTAAACAACTAAAAAAACATAACATGATCAAAGTACTCATTATCGGCGCAGGCGGTGTAGCCACCGTTGCAGCCCACAAAGTTGCCAAGAATACCGACGTATTCGGTGAAATCATGATTGCCAGCCGCACCAAGTCAAAGTGCGACGCCATCGTCAAGGCCATCGGCCGCCCCGACATCAAGACCGCCCAGGTAGATGCCGACAGCGTAGAACAGCTCGTGGCCCTCATGAGCGAATTCAAGCCAGACCTCGTGATGAACCTCGCCCTGCCATATCAGGACCTCACCATCATGGAAGCCTGTCTGCAGACCGGATGCAACTATCTCGACACCGCCAACTACGAGCCAAAGGACGAGGCACATTTTGAGTACTCATGGCAGTGGGCCTACAGAGAGCGTTTCGAAAAGGCCGGCCTCTGCGCCATTCTCGGCTGCGGCTTCGACCCTGGAGTGACATCCATCTACACCGCCTACGCAGCCAAGCACCATTTCAAGGAGATTCACTACCTCGACATCGTTGATTGCAACGCCGGAAACCACCACAAGGCATTTGCCACCAACTTCAATCCAGAAATCAACATACGCGAGATCACACAGAAGGGACTCTACTACGAAAACGGCAAGTATATCGAGACCGAACCGATGGAAATCCACAAGCCTCTCACCTACCCTAACATCGGTCCCAAGGAATCCTATCTGCTTCACCACGAGGAGATTGAAAGCCTCGTAATCAACTACCCTACCATCAAGCGCGCCCGCTTCTGGATGACCTTTGGCCAGCAGTATCTCACCTATCTCGACGTAATTCAGAACATAGGCATGGCCCGCATCGACGAAATAGAATACAAAGCCCCCAAGGCCGACGGCACAGGCGACGAGATTGTCAAAATCGTGCCACTGCAGTTCCTCAAGGCCGTATTGCCTAACCCGCAGGAGCTGGGCGAGAACTACGACGGCGAGACCTCTATCGGCTGCCGCATCCGCGGTATCGGCCAAGACGGCCAGGAGCACACCTACTACGTCTATAACAACTGCTCACACCAAGCCGCCTACGAAGAGACCGGCATGCAAGGCGTTAGCTACACCACCGGCGTGCCTGCCTGCATCGGCGCTCGCATGTTTGCCCTCGGTCTGTGGAATAAGCCCGGCGTTCACAACGTAGAAGAGTTCGATCCAGACCCATTCATGGACGAACTCAACAAGCAAGGCCTCCCCTGGCACGAAATCCACGACTGCGACCTCGAGTTAGATTAAAGTTTCTCAAAATGAATTAATACATTAACATTATATAATTATGATAACTTACATTTCAATATTAGCCTATATAATTTATGGCATCGTCTGCGCAAGCGTTTGCAGCACTTTGGCTGAAGAAAAGCAATTAAAAGGATCTCCTAGCATTTTTGGTTTCTTTTTTGGAGTTGTCGCAATTCTATATTATGGATTTCGCCAACCAAAAAAAGTTACATATTCTGACATTCAAAAATATGCCAACACACTAAGACTTCAAGACAAAAAGATTGCAAAAATTTCTATTTCTTTAAATTACCCACAATTGGATGAAAAGCTTATTGACGAGCTCATAAATGATTTCCCAAGCATAATAGATACTTACCAAGATTTAAAAATTGGTGATGCTTATAGCAGCAAATCATACGGTATTATGAGAGAAATTACAGCGCTTTATTCTGATGGAACAATAATTACAAATGATTCAATAAATGGAATAAACGAATGGTCGTATGACGATTTCAAAAAAAATCACAAAAAAATCTAATCTACACTAAGAAAATCCTGAAAGGACGATCCAAACCTGCGTAGTGCGTTAGCCCTACATATTATGTTTACCACGCACGCTCTGCTCCCCTGTTTAGGGGAGCTGTCGCCGGGCGAGTGAGAGGCACCCACACACTTAGTTACTAACTTTGGGTAGCCGCACAAATTAAAAATCATCACAATCCATTTCCCATGTTCACGAACTTTGCCCTGCTTTGTCCCGGAGCCATTCTGCTGGTATGGTCGCTCGTCTTTCTGTGCAAGAAGAAAGAC
>JAZUHM010000321.1:0-4044 GCA_045641725.1 Bacteroidaceae bacterium
TATTCAGCACCTCAAGATTGTGGGTCGCAAATTTCTCGCCGCGCAAAAGCACTGGAGTGCGAGGTGGCACAACGCCAGCAATCTGGGTGAGCTTGATAACGCCGTCGGGACTGACGTGATTGGCGACATAGGCCTGCAGACCCTCTGGAACAACGACGGCAAAATCAGCATAGAACGAGCTGACACCAACCGAATTGAGAGCCACGCTGTAGCTTGTGATAGGCTCGAGATACCAAGTGGCACCTATGGCGCGGCTGTTGGTGGTCTTCATTGCGGAGGTGCTATTGCCGATTACATAGGTGTAATACTGAGCCGACGAGATGCAATTCTTGCCCCACTCCTCAGCAAAGAACACATAGGTGCCGCTCTCTGCGTAGTCGGCGGTGAGGCTGACTACAGAATTTGAAGCCGAAGCCATCGGCATCGGCATGAGGCCCTGCGAGTGCATCGAGTAGCCGCCACCCTTTGGTGCGAAGCGCCAGATGTGGTCGGGGTCGTTAGAGGCAGCCTTGCCCACCAGATGCTTGCTCGACGCGTCGGCCGTCATAAATGGTGCGGCATCGTCCTGAGTATTCTTGATGCGATATACAAAATTGTCGGCATCAAACTCAATCACATCGGCATTCTCCACAGCCTCTATAAACGCCTGCGGATTTGCCTTGCGGTTATTATATGCATCCTCGAGAACCTGGCGGGCCGCCTCGCTGGTAAATCCACCAACCACGCCCACAGGGGCCTTGAGCATCGCGTCGATATTCTCCTGGTAGTAATTAACCTTGTCGATGAGCTCGGTAATCTGCTGAACAGAGTCGCGCATCTCAATAGATTGCGCAAACTGATAATTATCGTAGAGATAAAAGACAGCCTCGCGCTCAGCGCTGCCGTAGAGCGTCACACCCTGAGCACTCAAGGCATTGGTTGCCACGAGGTCTTTGCCTGTCTGGAAGGAATAGGCATCACCTACCGTATTGACACTAAAGGCATGAGGCTGCTGACTGAGCGCCACAGCGCCGTTGGCCACAGTCAGAAATTTCTTTGCGCCAAGGTTATAAGCGTAGTAGGCATTGCCGTAGTGCTCGTCGTGGAGTATCATCCACGCAGAGTATGGGTCGGTGATGTCGGCGGGCTCTGCGTATTGCCCAAGGGCACCAGCAATGGTGGCGCCGGCCATTGTGAGTTTGCCGTCGGGGGTAGCCATCAAGATGCCGTGGCCTCCCTTATTCTGAATGCAATAAGCGCGCTGGCTGCTGATATGATAATTTCTGGCCACACGCGAATACTTGTAGAACGGTGCCTCGTTGGCCACCTGCTTCAGCGCCATGGCGAGCGACTCAAGGTCCTCGGGAGTCGTGGCTCCGGCCTTGACCTTGTCGTAAGCGGCCTGCACTCCAGCCAAGTCGTCCTTGGCATAGTGATTGAGGCCGTTGGCATTGCTAAGCTCGGTGTGAGCAAGGGCAATGATTCGGTCGGCGTCGTAATCTCCGCGAATATTAAACTCGCTTATCATGAAACTGTTTGTCGTGAAAGGCTTATAGAACGACAGCTTGATGTATTTGGTCTTAATTGCATGCGGAAACGAGATATTGGGGCGATCAATGCCGCTGCGAATCTCCAGACTGTCGAAAACGCTCGTCCAGTTCTGACCGTCGTCAGACGTAGCCAAATCTACATACAGACATCGGTAGTCGTATTTATACTCCCAGAAGAAATTAGACGACGTTACCGTCTGGACTTCATCGGCCTCCAGCGCAAGGGTATATGGATAGCCGCCCGAGCATATCCAGCCGGTCTTCTCGTTTTTGTCGAAGGCGCGAGAGACTTCGCGGCCATTGCTGCAGAGGTCGGCAATCGGCTTCCACACATCGGGGCCGCAGTTGTCGGCGGTCTGGTCTATCTTGGTATTAAAGAGGATAGTCTGGTCGCGCTTGACTGAAGCGTCGATGATGGCGTTGAGGCTGTCAAGATTGATGCTCTCCACAAACGACATGTCGGTTGCCAGATTGGTAACCTTGGCACTGTCGGTATGCACTCCGTAGCCGCCCATCTCAAAGAAGAAACAGTTGTCGAACTCCTGCGACGCGCCACGGCCGTAGTCGTAGTGGAAATCGCGGTCTTGCTCATCGTCCCAGAAGTCAACCTTATTGCGGCTGTACCACTTGCCACTATTGACGGAGCGCATGGCAGCATGGCGATAGAGCGCGCGGTGCTTCATCTGGCCGGCGTAAGTTGTGAACGGCTCAATAAAACTATACCAGCCCGCCATGTGTTCGTTCTGTCCAGAACTGCGGATAGTGCCCAGATAGCGCCATGTGGGCTCGTCGTGCATCTTGTAGAAAGCGGTACAGATGGTGTTTTCATATATAAAAGATGTGTCGCGGCCGTCGCGGGTCTGGCCAAAGATAGTCACAGTCTCCGGGCGGGAGTTTTCGAGGAACTGCACCCACTTGTCGGGTCTCCACCACTTGGTGTCGCCCTTGAGCATGACCGAGGCCGAAGAGCCCTCGCCGCCGGCATGGGTGTGCACAGCATCGGGATTGCCGCTCATCACGCCCGACTGCATGTACTCTGGCAGGTTGGGGTCCTCATCCATATTGCCCGCATCCCACACCGAGAACAGCACCGAGCGACTGAAGTCGCCGGGTTCGCCCATTGGGCCCACAGTCTGCATGCCCATATAGCCGCTCATGGCGCCGATAGTCATATAGTATGTGCCTGGATAGGAATATTCCTGCGGCACCATGGCCTCGATATACGCCCAGTCGTAGGCTGAGCCCGAGGGCGCAGCGGGGTCGGTGGAATACCAGTTCCACATGTGGGCAGATGTACCGCCGAAGTTGCGAGGTTTCATCACGGGCTTGGTGCTCTCGCGCTGAAACACAAAGTTTGAAATCTGCTTTATGTAGTTCCACTTGTCGCAGGTGATCTCTATACGATAAAACTCATCGGCGGGAAAATCGATAGTGCCAAACAACTCGTTGGTGCGCTCCTTGGCAATAATATCGGGATTGCTGAAATCATTTTCGCCAAGCACCTCGCCAGTGACAGGTCGGATTACCTTGACATGCATGTTGACATAACGGGCATACTTGTTGGTCCAAATCATATCGGCCCGCACCTTGCCCTCGGGAATGCGCCAGTAATAGACCAGCACCACGTCGTCGTCCTGCGGCATATTGGTCATTATCTTATAGTCGGTAAGGGCATCGAGCCACTTGCCGTCTTTCTCGCGATAGCAATACTCGGCCAAAAACGTGTCTTTGTCCTTCTGCCAATTCTGAGCGCCGGCTGGCAGCATCATCACGCCTGCAAGCAACAAAGCAAACAGATTCTTCATCAAAAAATTGTATTTAATCATAAACTTACTCTATTTATATAAATATAATGTACGCACGCAAAGCTGATTTAAGCACAGAAATACACAAGGGACTGCTTGCGCATGATTCTCTACTCCAGTTATTGCAAGGTAATCCCCACTATTCATCAGGCGGCTCTCGTTTGCAGACAGCGCTATTTGCGACAAACTGCGCGGATATTGAGACCCTTGTAAATGTATTCGTACTGGGAGTTAATGTTCGTGCTTGGACTTCTAAAAGACACCGCATTGGCTGAAGTGGTTGAGCCTGCGCTGAGTTTGCTGGTCCAATAGCAGCCCTCGCTACCGGCAGAGCGCAGACCCTGGCCGTCAACAAATCCGCCGGCGGGCATCGGCGTCTGCACACCGCGCAGGCACCATGTTGTCCATATTGGTTGCAAAGATAAAAAAAATATGCGTCACGGCAAATTTATTGTGTCAAAAAAGAATCTTATTCTATTTTGTTGAATTTTTATTATTGCCTACAGATAGAAATCTAAGGAGGAAATCTTTTATTTTTGTCTAGGTTGCCTAGGTTGCCTAGTAAAAAACGCCGTGATTGAGTCGTCTGCTCCCCTGTTTAGGGGAGCTCCGAGAAGCGGTGAGGGGTAGCCCCACAATTAGTCACTAACTTTGGTAAGTCCTACCCCTCAGTCGCTATGCGACAGCTCTCCTGTTTAGGCTATTCTTTG
>JAZUHM010000322.1:0-2442 GCA_045641725.1 Bacteroidaceae bacterium
TAGCAAGTCCATTCGTCGTTCAGACAATTGGCATCGATTGCCACCACGCAGACTTGTGAGCCAAAATGGTTGGCTACTTCGTCGATGAGCTCCGGACGGCGCAGTGCCGCAGAGTTTATGCTTACCTTTTCTGCGCGGGCATTGAGCATCTTGTCAACGTCGTAAAGTTCGTTTATTCCGCCCCCGACAGTAAATGGAATTGATAGTTCTTGAGCTACTCGGCGCACCATGTCGGTGAAAGTCTTGCGGCCTTCATGGCTGGCTGTGATATCAAGAAATACAAGTTCGTCGGCATTTTGCTCGCTGTAGGCTTTGCCCAATTCCACAGGGTCGCCAGCATATCGCAGGTTGAGGAAGTTTGTGCCTTTTACGGTTTGTCCGTCCTTAACATCGAGGCATGGTATTATTCGTTTTGCAAGTGCCATATCTTAATGTTTTGATTGGATTTCGGAGATGAGTGTGTGCAGATTGATTCTGCCCTCGTAGATAGCTTTGCCAAAGACTACGGCCGGAATATTTGCCTCGTCAAGGGCAATTATGTCTGCAGTGTTGCTTACGCCTCCGCTTGCAATGAGGTGAAGATCAGGGAATTGTGTCATGATTTCTTTGTAGAGTTCAATTGCGGTTCCCTGAAGCATTCCATCCTTGCTGATGTCGGTGCAAAGCACGCAGCGTACTCCTTTATTATAATAATTATGTATAAAAGGAATGAGCTGCATATCGCTGTCTTCTTTCCATCCGTTTATGCTTATTACGCCATTGTTTACGTCAGCGCCAAGAATCAAGCGGTCAGCGCCATATTGCTCAATCCATTTGTCAAACAATTCGGGTTGCTTGACGGCAATGCTGCCGACCGTCGCATAGGTAGCGCCATTGCTGAAAACGGCATCGAGATCGGCATCGCTTTTTATGCCTCCTCCAAAATCTATTTCGAGATTGGTTTTGCTTGCCACCTCTGAAAGTACTTGAAGATTAACCACATGGCTGGACTTTGCGCCGTCCAGATCAACCATGTGCAAGCGCTTGTATCCGCACTGTTCTACTTCCATGGCAATGTCAACGGGGGAATAGTCGTACACTTTTTTGCTGGAATATTCTCCTTTTGTCAAGCGCACGCATTTTCCGTCGATTATGTCTATGGCAGGAATAAGTTCTATCATTATTTTGTGCTGAGGTTTATAAAGTTTTGGATGATGGTCTCTCCGACTTTTCCGCTCTTTTCGGGATGAAACTGAGTGGCGTAGAAATTGTCTTTGTGCATTGAGGCGCAAAATGGTTGGATGTAGTTGCAGTCAGCTATTGAGTACTGGTTTTGAGGCACGTAGAAACTGTGGATAAAATACACAAACTGTCCCTCTGTGATGCCGTTGTACAATGGGCTTTGCAAGCTTTGCAGACTGTTCCAACCCATGTGAGGAATCTTGTCATAGTGATCTTTTGCAACGAAGCGCTTGACCTCTGCGTCGAAGATGCCAAGGCAATCGGTGTTGCCCTCTTCGCTGTGTTTGCACATCAGCTGCATGCCGATGCAAATGCCGAGCACAGGCTGCTTGAGGTCGCATATCAGTTTGTCAAGGTTGTTTGCCCTGAGGTATTTCATGGTATATGCGGCCTCGCCCTGTCCTGGAAAAAGCACGCAGTCTGCGCTTTGTATTTCTGCGGGGTTGTCGGTGACTAAAGGCTCAATGCCCAGTCTGCGCAAAGCGTTGACAACCGAGTAGATGTTGCCCGCATTGTATTTGATGACTACAACTTTCATTTTTTATGTCTGATGCACAATAGTTTTTTAGTAGGCGCGGGCAATGAGAGCCTTGTATTTAGCCGGTTTGCCGCTTACCATATCCACGCCCGGGTTTTCTTGGCTAACGTTGAATGGTATGCAGCGTATGGTGGCCTGTGTTTCTTCCTTGATTTTCGATTCGGTTTCTTCGGTGCCGTCCCAAGGACAGATAAAGAAGCCGCCGTCTTTGACTTTCTCTTTGAATTCCTCGTAGTTGTCGCACTCTGAGATATGCTGGTCGCGATAGGTCAGTGCCTTTGTGTAGATATTCTGCTGGATATCGTCGAGGAGATTCTTGATATAGTCTTCAATGCCTTCGATGCTGACATTTTCCTTTTCGAGAGTGTCGCGTCGCATTACCTCTACGATGCCTTTTTCAAGGTCGCGGGCGCCAAGCACGAGGCGAACTGGCACACCCTTGAGCTCATAGTCGGCAAACTTGAAGCCAGGGCGCTTGTTGTCTGCATTGTCGTACTTCACGCTGATGCCCATTTTCTTGAGATTGGCAACGATGGCCTCGGCTTTTTCATTGAGCACGGCCATTTGGTCGCCCTTGCCAATAGGCACGATAACAACCTGGATAGGAGCCAGAGCTGGTGGCAGAACGAGGCCGTTGTCGTCGGAGTGGGTCATGATGAGGGCGCCCATCAAGCGGGTTGACA
>JAZUHM010000323.1:0-5657 GCA_045641725.1 Bacteroidaceae bacterium
TGTCTTCCTAAGACCGCTTGGCCTCCGACTTGCTTGCTTGGAGTGCGGCGTTGCCGCTGCGCTGCATCATACGGGCAGCCAATTTGATGAGAGCGATTGTGTCGGTGCGCGGTGAAACTTCTGAGAGTAGAGTTTCATTCATAGGCAAACCTTTTTTGATTAATTACAGTTATATAACGCAAAATTGTGCGAATTATTATGCGGACAATGAAAAATATGTGTGTTGTGTGTGATTTTTTCTGTTTGCGTAGTACCAAAGATGCGAAAAAATTGCGAAAAGTTGGCGTTTGTTGAGAAAATCCTTATCTTTGCAGACAAACATACAATTTTATCGGAATGGAAAATCTTGGTAAGAAGAAATGTGAGGTCCTCAAGGAGGTGCGCAAGAAGATTGCCGATGCCAATGGCATTGAATATACTCCGCGCCAGTGCGACCATAAGGGTGAATGCAGCGGCACGTGTCCGGCCTGTGAGCAGGAGGCGCGCTTTATCGAGAACAGCCTGAGCCGTTTGCGCAAGGCTGGCAAGGCTGCCGTGATTGTGGGCACTGCCCTGGGTATCAGCGCGTTGGGCTCGAGCTGCAGCCGCGTGTTTAATCCCCCGCATCCTGTTGGCATTGTGCCTTGCGAGGTGGACTCGGTGGTGGAGATGGAGCTTGAGGGTGATGTTGTGGCGCCAGCGGTGGTGGAGGTGGATTCTACCCAGGTGGATTCTGCCGGAAACATCGCACCCGCCGAGCAAGACAAGCAGTGATGGCGCGCTTGCTGGCTGTTTCGCGCCACCGCATGGCTACCGACGGCGAGGGCGTGACCACTCTGGTGGCATTCCATGGCTGTCCGCTCGATTGCAAGTATTGTCTGAATCCCGATTGCAAGCATGGCGCCGAGCGGTTTCGCGACGTCACTCCCGAGGCGTTGCTCGACGAGGTGATGATAGACAATATCTATTTTCTGGCCACGGGCGGCGGCGTGACTTTTGGCGGCGGCGAACCGCTGATTTTTGCCCATTTCATCGAGGAATTTTGCCTGATCTGCGACCCTCAGTGGAAGATAAATATCGAAACGTCGCTCAATGTGCCGACGGCGCTGCTGGAGCAGGTGGCGGGCCGCTTGGATTTCTTGATAATTGACATTAAAGATATGAATCCGCGTATCTATGAACGATACACGGGGCGCGAAAATGCAAACGTGCTGGCAAACCTGCGCTGGCTGTGCGACCACGATATGCAGTCGAAATGCCGCATCCGCCTGCCGCTCATACCCGAGTTCAATACGCCCGAGGATGTCGGGAGAAGCCGCGCGCAGCTCGAGGCGATGGGTTTTGCCGATTTTAACGAGTTTACATATATTACTGACCGCAAAAAACTGAAATTATGAGAGTCTTAGTTTGTGCGCTGGCGCTGCTGATGGCGTGTGGCGCTGTGTTTGCGAGGAAAAACAACCAGCTCACCCGCGCTGAGCGCCAGCAAGGATTTGTCTTGCTCTTTGACGGCAAGAGTCTGCTCGGATGGACTGGCGATACACTCAACTATAAGCCCGCCGACGGCGTGATAAAAGTCACCGCCGACTACGGCGACGAACATAATCTCTACACACAGAAGGAGTACCGCGATTTTGTTTTCCGCTTTGACTTTTGCTTTACGCAGCCTGGCGTGAACAACGGCGTGGGCATCCGCACTCCGATGGGCAAAGACGCTGCCTACTACGGCATGTGCGAGGTGCAGATACTCGACCACGACGCCCCCGGCTACGAAGGCCTTGCCGACTATCAGGTGCACGGCTCTGCCTACGGCCTGGTGCCCGCCCGCCGCATCAAGCATCGCCCTCTGGGCAAGTGGAGCAGCGAAGAGATTGTGGTAAAGGGCGACAGCGTGGTCGTGACCGTCAATGACGAACGGATTCTGGCCGCCGACCTCCGCGCCGCGTGCCAAGGCCAGCCCGTGGCTCCCGCCGGCGAGAAGCGCAATCCCTATACCCTCGACCACCACTCGCACCCCGGCCTGCTTAATCCGCGCGGCCACATCGGCTTCCTTGGTCACGGCGAAGGCCTCCAGCTTCGCAATATCCGCATCAAGGAACTTTAGGGGCGCGATTAGTTCGTTTGCCAGTTCCTCTTGGGGTAAGATTCTCGGCGCACCCCGCGGCGCAGTTTCTTGTTGAAAAAGCCCGTTTTCGGCGCGCGGCAGCTCCCAAAGCGCCCCAAAATCCTTAAATATTAGGCGTTTATTGCAAAAAGTTGGCGGAAAATTTGTTCAATCCACCAACTTCTGCTAATTTTGCACCCGCAATTGGCATTTCGCCCTTTGCACTAACATTATTTATATTATTAACCACAAAATTTAGGTAAGACTATGAATCAGTATGAAACCGTTTTCATTTTGACTCCCGTTTTGTCTGATGATCAGATGAAGGAAGCGGTTGGAAAGTTCAGAGACTATCTGACACAGCGTGGCGCCGAGATTCTCTACGAGAACAACTGGGGCATGCGCAAACTGGCTTACAACATCAACAAGAAGTCAAGCGGCTTCTATGTAGAGTTTGGCTTTAAGGCTGAGCCTACAGTGATCGAAAGACTGGAGATTAACTATCGTCGTGACGAGCGCGTTCTTCGCTTCCTCACCGTAAAGATGGACAAGAATGCAGCTGCTTATGCTGCTAAGCGTCAATCACTTAAAACAAAGGAGGACTAAACTATGGCAATGGATAAGAACGAAATCAGATACTTGAACGCTCCATCAATCGACGTCAAGAGAAAGAAGTACTGCCGTTTCAAGAAGAGCGGTATTAAGTATATCGACTACAAGGACCCAGAGTTCCTCAAGAAGTTCCTTAACGAGCAGGGCCGCATCCTGCCACGCCGCATCACTGGCACTTCTCTGTAGTATCAGCGCCGTGTGGCTCAGGCTGTTAAGCGTGCACGTCACCTCGCTTTGCTCCCATTCGTAACCGACATGATGAAATAAACAGAGGAGGACACAAGTATGGAAATTATTTTGAAAGAAGATATTATCGGCTTGGGTTTCAAGAACGATATCGTAACTGTTAAGAACGGTTATGCAAACAACTATCTCGTACCAACAGGCAAGGCTATCGTAGCTTCTGCATCTGCCAAGAAGATGCTTGCTGAAGACCTCCGTCAGAAGGCTCACAAGCTCGCTAAGATCAAGGAAGAGGCTGAAGCACTCGCAGCTAAGATCAATGCAGTTCCTGCTCTCGTAATTCCTATGAAGGTGAGCGCAAACGGCACTATCTACGGCTCGGTAACCAATGTACAGCTCGCTGAGTGCCTCGCTGCTCAGGGCGTAGAGGTTGACAGAAAGAAGATTGTAATTGCTGATGTTAAGTCAGTAGGTACTTACGCCGCTAGCGTTAAGCTCCACAAGGAGGTTACTGCTACCATCAACTTCGAGGTTGTTGGCGAAGGCGAGACAGCTGCTCCTGCTGAGGCCGCTGAGGCTCCTGCAGAGACTGCTGAATAATCTTAGTCTCTCGACTTTAATAGATATTTATACGGCTCCCCGCTACCATTTGGCAGCGGGGAGCATCTTTTGTATAAGTATGTCAAGCGTAAAGTCGCAATTTGTTCGTTTTTTAGGATATAAGGAGCCATGTGTGGCGAAAAAGTCTTAAATTTGCATGCAATAATTCGAAATTAGCAATGATGAAGATGAAATTTCTGTATTTTGTAATGGCGGCAATGCTCGCCGTTGCAACCACGGCTCAGACCAATAAGCCCGCAACTCAGTATCCTGCTGCGACCTCGCGCCCAGTGCTCACCACCCAGCGCCCGGCAACTACCACTCAGCGCCCGGCAACTGCCACCCAGCGCCCAAATGCCAGCGCTCAGGCGGCGCAGAAAAAGACTGCGCAGACCAAGACTGCCCCAATGACTCCGCAGCAGAAGGCGGCTGCGCAGAAAGCTGCCCAGCAGAAGGCCGCGCAACAGCGTGCGGCGCAGCAGAAGATAATCAACGACCAATATAAAGAGGTAGAATACACCATCGTGGGCAAGGCGCACGGCTTCGGCCCCAATGAGTGGGTAAAGCTATACAATGCCGGCACTACGGCTTCGGCATTTGACTCGGTGCAGCTTCGTGGCGAGGATTTCTCGTTCACAGGCAAGACTCTCAGCATCCCACGCGAGATATTCCTGGTCACAGGCGAGGGCGCAAACAAGACGATCGTCGAGTTTTTTGTTGAGAAAGGCACCATCAATATCGAAATCACAGCCGGCGAGAGAACCGACAAAGTCACCGGCACCACGCACAACGATATCTATATGCCCTATCGCGACAGCATCAACGTGATCTACACCGACATCCTGGCGTGCATTCAGGGCTATAGCAACTTCAAGACGCCTGCCGACGACCGCGAGTCGTATAAATTGGGCGAGAAGATGTTGCGCGAAAAGCTTGTGGCCACGTCTTATGACTTTACGCTCAAAAATACCAACAATTGGGTGGGCGTATATCTCTTTGCGCAATATTACAGCCGCTTCACCAAGAAGCAGAACAACGCCATCATCGCGCGAATGCCCCAGCGCTTTGCCAATACGCCCGCCGTCAAGGAAATCAAGGCCGCTGTGGCCAAGATGAAATAAGTGCTTGCCCTCGCAATGGGCGCTCAAGATTTTTGTAAGTCACTAACTATTAAAAACATACCAGTATGAAAAGCATTATTATTACCGCCGCCATGGCCGTAGCGTGCGTTGCCTCTTGGGCGCAGAGCTACACAGTGAGCGGCACCATCAACTCCGAGGCCAATGGCAAGACCGTATATCTCACTACCCGCGGCCAAAACGACCCAGCCCCCGTCAAGCACGATTCCTGCGTGATTGCCAATGGCCAGTTTACGCTCAAGCACGCCACCGAGGTGCCAGAACTTGCATTTATCAGCATCGAGAAATTCTCCGACAGCTTTGTGATGGAGCCGGGCGAGGTAAAGGTAGAAGCTACCCTCGGCGAGGAACTCAAGATTGTCGCTACCGGCACAAAGGGCAACGAGGGCTTTGCAAAATACAAGCAGGCCTATGCATCATACGTCGAGCGCCTCACACCGCTGCGCACCCAGCTCCAGGGCGGCAACCTCTCGGCAGAGCAGACCGACAGTCTGCGCAAGAAATGGTTTGAGTATCAGGACGTTTTCTACAACGGTCTTGACGAATTGTGCGAGGCTAACTACGACAACTACCTCGGCATGTATCTCCTGCCCCAGCTCTTCTCGAACTGGCCTCTCGAAAAGACCGCCGCTTACCTTGAAAAGGTGCCAGAGAACCTGCGCAAGGTGGCTCACTACGAGGCTATCAAAAACCAGATCGAGACTTTAAAGCGCACCGCCGAGGGCCAGCCTTACACCGACATCGCCGGCACTTCTCCCGACGGTCAGCAGATTAAGCTCTCCGACCTTGTGGCCAAGAACAAGCTTGTGCTCGTAGATTTCTGGGCTACATGGTGCGGTCCTTGCATGAATGAACTGCCAAATGTCATCAAGGCCTACGAGACCTACCACGCCAAGGGCCTCGAAATCCTCGGCGTGTCGCTCGACAACAAGGAAGACGCCTGGAAGTCAACCGTAAAGGAGAAGAACATGGCGTGGCCACAGAAGTCGGAAGGCCAAGCGGTCTTAGGAAGACAAGGATTTGGTTCAACTCCTTGGCTC
>JAZUHM010000324.1:0-5681 GCA_045641725.1 Bacteroidaceae bacterium
CTGCGCTATGTCAACAAGGAAGACCTTGAAAAATCTATTGCCCACAACATTGCCTGCTTCAACGTCTATGGCGCAGGCTTTGGCCAGGACTCCCACGTTTGGGGCAATGTCACCATCAATATGGATCGCAGTCTCGACCACGACCTTATGGGCGAACATATAGCCAGTCCAACCCTGAGCGACGAGTTAATCAATGTACTCACAGATGAACACACTATCGAATTTAACATAGAAGACGGCGCCCTTAATAATAAATATGGTACGCGAGTGCCAAATTCCTACGACTGCTCTTACCCATCGGCCAACAACATTATCGGCGGCGGCCGTAATGGAAAACTCATAGGCAATACCACTGTCGGCATACGCAACGGACTCGTCTTTTCTGACGTGGCAGGTGGATGCTATGCGTCTGACATGTATGGCTCTACCCATGTCATAATTGGCTATCCTAAATACTATAAGTGTCTTGCCTCTGGCGAATATCAGGTTGACCGCGCCGACAAGTGGAACACCACCAAGAAAGACGGCGACGGCAACGACATCATCAAGCAGAGCATCTGGTACTTGAAGGGCGACCTCGTGCCCGACAATATCTATCAGCAGATAACCGATGGCAGCAAAGACACCAAGTTTGAACTTGTTGATATTCAGCCTGTAAATGGCAAAAACACACCCACCCATACCAACAAAGGCATCTATGATGGCACCACATGGGACGACATTGTCATCAAGATTGGCAAGGGCATCTACGGCGGTGGATATTCACTGGCAAACAGTACTGCAGCCTCAGCGGGTTCAATCACCACCCACAAGTTGCTCGACGATGAGGCAACCACCAAGGACATCCACCCGCACAACTTCTTCCTCCGCTATGGTTATGACGAGACCACATTTGCCGGCTACGGCGGCAACTCGAGCATCATGCTGGGCGACCAGGACGGCGGTACTCACGACCACATCCGCGTCTCTACACTTAATGTTGCTGAGGCCACTATCCCTGCCGAGAGTTCCGTCATCGGCAAATTCATTAGGGAAAGCGACGGACGCTATACACACCAGGGCGACCACACGCCCGCCCCCGGCGTGACCTACTACACCCTCACCGGCGACGGCGGCATCTATGGCGACGGCCACCTCACATTCTGCGAGGGCTTCCGCACTGCCGATGTCACACGCTATGGTTGGGCCGATGGTACTGCCAAACACCCAATTCTGATGAACACCTTCCAGCGTATGGACCTCCTCTCTGTCAACGACTGCTGCCTCATGCTGCAAGGTGCCCAAGACTTCGCCACCGACCAGATCGACGCCACCATCTATAGCATCACGCGTATCAACGAGATGCGACTCAACTCGTCGCTCGATGCAAACAGCACTCTGGGCCAAATCAGCGCACATCAAGGTGCTGGCGAAGGCACAGCATTCGACACTGCCAAGCAGCGCAACTACCTCGCCTTCTTCAACAATGTGCACTACCTCGGCTCTATCGTCACCAACGACGCCTTTGGCGATGGATTCCACAACAACCAAGGCGCAAAAACCTCAGACACCTATTATTCCAAGAAACTCGATTTCATCACCAATTACACAAACTCAACCCCAGATGCTGAAGGCCACAAGACGGCCGAGGCTACCACGCTGTTCAAGCAGCGCAATGTAGCCACAGCCCGCAATGCCATCGGCATCAACAATGGATACTGCCTCCGAATTCAGAACCAGGAGTATGAGGGCACCGGCACCTCCAAGGTGTCAAAAACCTACTATGGCCCTATCGTGGGCGTTTGCGAGGTAAAACTCCTTACCCTTGTGCAGGGTGAGGGTGGTGGCTATGTCTATGCCGACAATATCCACGAGAATCCTAATGCTGCGACTGGCGAGGACCACTTCCTCATGACTTCGGGTAACTTCGTGTTCCCGGGTATTATCGACCAAGGCAACGATCCTATCACTGGCGACCCAATCGGCAACCAGTATATCGTTGACGACTGTTTCGTCCAGCACTTTGGTACACCAGGCAATATCACAACCAGAAGCAACGAAAGCAAACCTCATCTCGATGAGGCGCACTACTGGTATGTAGAGGGCAACAAGTACTTCTTCACCACCACCCTCACCGGCTTCACCTATAAAACCAAGCTCGACTTCGACCTCATCAAGACCGACCCCAACGTCGTGCTCTCTGGCATGCAAAATGGCAGCAAGCTCAATATCAAAAAGATTGAGTGGCTCAGCACCGAGACTGGTTTCCATCGCAACAACTATGAGGCTGTGCTGCCAACAACCGACAAGGAGACTGACGAAGGCGGCAATACCATCGACAAGATCAGCGACTATGAGTTCGACATCCAGATTGGTGGCAACGACATCACCGACTGGAAATACGACATGCCTCGCTACACCGACCTCAATCCTACCACAGGCAAGGTAATCGAAAACGACCACCTGCCACAACTCAACATCCGTCTGCAGGATAAGCTGGACAATAGTGGCGATGCGGCCTACATCAACCACCTTGACGAACCCGAACTCGTCAAGATCTACCTCGTAGGCGAAACCATAGATGAAAACGGAAATCCTCAGAACTATGAATATACCATCACGGTCAACATCGTATATCTGCAAGGCCCAACCGTCACAGGCGGTGTCAAGATCAAAAACTGTGCGCTGCCGGGCGAGCTTATCGGATTCTCTACCGATGGTCTCGAGATCAAGACACCAGAGCTTATGCCTGTCACCGCCGCTTCTTGGAAGATTCTGCCTCTCAAAGAAATCGACGAGCACGGCGAATGGAAATGGGATATGGATCACGGCATCGTAATCCCCGACAGCCGCTACAACGAAGATCCCGAGACCCAGCACGTTGAGGGCACCATCCCTGCCTACTATAAGCAGAATGAATATACCATTGCCTATATCTTCACAGCCGGCGGCTACGACTTTCCTGTGATGCCGGCTCAGCATGTATTGTATGCAACGGCCTCTGAATACAACTCCGCCAAGGGAACTTCGCTCACCCCAGAGGAATTCAGAGCCCTGCCCGAAAACCAGAAGATCAAGTCAACACCTGCCAAGGAAAACCGCATGATTGTAGTCCACAACTACCATCGCATGAAGGACGTTATGCCACAGGATCTCCAGGTCGAGACCATGCCAAGCACCATCCCTGACCACCAGACAGGCACATATCATACTAAGTTTGCAGAGGCTAAGCTCTACATCGAGGATGAGGCCGATCTGCGCGCATTTGTCAACTTCCTCAACATGGCAACCGAGGACAACGCACAGAACATTCCTGTGGGACTCACAGGTCTCGACATCATCCTGCAAAAGGACATCACGCTCACACAGGCACTACCTGCCATCAGTCAGGAATTCGCCGGCACATTCCATGGCGACGGCTACCACATCGACCTCAACGGCAATGGCGACTCATTCCTCGGCAGCAGCCTCACTGGCAATGTCTATAATCTCGGCCTCGTGGGCGGCTCGATAGCCACCACTGGCACAAGCACCAACTGCTTTGAATACACCAGCAGCGATGCCTTCACCTACGGACAAATGGCCTACGACCTCAGCCACCACTTCGCTCCTGTGACCGACGGATATGTAGAGCAGCGCTACGCCAACGGCGACTATCAGTACGCCACCACCGACCGCGTGTGGTCATTGCGTACTGCTGCTCCTAACTACGGCCACGAAGAGACTCGCCACGACAAGGCCCACACCCACGATGCCAACCGATGGAGCGAGACCGACGGAGTCAACATACCGCTCCACGACGGCACACAGATCATCGCCGACCGCACCATCGACATCAGCGGCACCGGTACCGAGTTCTTTACCTATCGCGGCCTCCCTCAGAACTACGCCAACGACTACCTCTTCTTTGGCCAGCATCTCGACCGCGACAATGCCGACGCATACCCTGTCCACATCGAGCCAATAGCCAATGGCGACCCCAACTACACCAAGGGCGGCAACCGCGTCTATAAGACCTCAGGCTTCTATGGCTCAGCCGTTGACAACAGCTTCTATTATAATAAGGACGCATGGGCACTGCAGCCAACGCTGACTGCGATTGACTTTACGTTCCGCAATGGTTCTGAGAACAACAACGACTGGGTCAACATCTGCGGCCGCTACCACGAAGACGATGACGCTTTGGCAGACACCCCTTCACAGCCTTCTGCCAACGACATCAACCAACCTCAGCGCTTCAGCGTTGACAGCAATGCCGACTACAATGCCGACGGCACACGCCGCACCGGCGCTGACACCTACGACAATTCTGCCTATGGCCATGTAACACAAAACCTAATCGTCATTGGTGAAAATGCAGAAGAGAACTCTGCTCAGGCTACCGTGCTTGCTGCTGGAACGTATGCAAATAACACTCCAGAAAAGAACGTGCGCTATCATAGAGTACAGCTAAAGGAAGGTGCCAACGACATCTACGAGATGAATTACCTACATGTGGTTGACAAGCAAGACTACAACTCACCTATCAACTTCAAGATAAATACTCGTGGATGGTATGAACGCATGCCACAAGCCTACCGCAATGCCGACAATTATGCAACCCCAACTGCTTGGGAAGGTGTCACACTGCCATTCCTCTATGTCACCAAGATAAGCGGTGAACCACAGACCATTGGAGGCACAACCTACGAAAATGTACTCAGTCACTTCTATGGCGAGCCAGATGCCAGCATGATTGCCGATCCTTCAATCAACGACCGCACCCTGCATCATGAGTATTGGCTCACAGGTCTCGTAGGAGCTGATGCTGACAAAGTAACATTTGCGCGTCCTACTGGCAATGATGGCACCGGCAACTTCTATGTGGCAGGCAGCGCATGGCCATACAGCTATGAAAACAACTACTATCGCCACTTGCCTAACTATAGCAACCACTACGACACTCGCGACGATGACATCTACAATGGCTCTGGCTATACTGGAGGCGATAAGGCATGGTACGCAACTTCACATGTATTTGATAATTATCCAATGCAGTTTCACGGAGTGCCTTACCTATGCGCATTCCCTGGCGACGACTTCTACGAGTTCAGCCTGGAGGGTCAGAAAGTGACATTTGAAGTAGGATCAACCCTTATTGCCGTTTCTGATATTGAAACCACCACACTTGCAACCACCACCGTTGGCTCTCGTCAGCACGTCGGCACTTACATGCATGTTGATGCTGACGCACAGCACCTGGGCATCAATACGGCGGGCTCGGCATTTGATGTAGCGATGGGCCACATCCTGCCGTTCCGCACCTACATGACCTCGACCAGTGCACCGTCAAGGAGCTATGTGATTTGCGCGGGCAAGGATGGCGACGTACCTACGCCAAATATTCCTATCGACACCGAGGAGGAGACTGAGCCTGTACCATTTGTGCCGACCATCACCATCACGCTCAACGGCACAGAGGTCACCGTCAACTCAACCTACGAAGAGAACATGCCAGTCAAGGTATATACCGTGGCCGGACAGTACATCACTACTCACACCGCCACACCGGGCATCAGCAAATTCAAACTGCCTCAGCCTGGTTTCTACATCATCAACAAGAAGAAAGTCTCCACCGCGAGATAACACTGGTGCACCCCACACCCGCACCACACCCGCACCGCACCCGCACCACACTCCTCCCCCATCCCCCTGCCGGCCAC
>JAZUHM010000325.1:0-1840 GCA_045641725.1 Bacteroidaceae bacterium
CAAAGAGATAAACGAAATCGGCCGTCTCAGTTGTCTGAGGCGGCCGATTTGATTAGTGCTTATCTTGATTAGCCCTTGCAGGCGATGCACTCGATTTCTACGAGGGCACCCTTTGGCAAAGTCTTGACAGCCACGGCTGAGCGGGCAGGGTAGGGCTGAGTAAAGAACTCTGCATAGATGCTGTTCATGTCGGCAAAGTCGTTCATGTCAGCGAGGAAGACTGTGGTCTTAACCACATTGGCAAGACTTACGCCTGCCTCCTTGAGAATGTTCTGTGCATTGGTGAGCGACTGACGGGTCTGCTCCTTGATGCCGCCTTCTACAAAGGCGTTGGTAGCAGGGTCAATTGGCACCTGGCCTGATGCGAAGATAAAATTGCCTACTTCGATTGCCTGGCTGTATGGGCCGAGGGCTTTAGGAGCGTTGTCTGTGTGAATTGCTTTCATTGTTATGTGTTTAGAGGTTTAGTTGTCGTTTTCTACCAGGCGGAGGCCGTCATTCTTCATCGCATTGCGAATCTGGTCGATGTGCTCGGCATTGCGGGTCTCTACGTCAATCTTGAGCACGCAAGAGGTCACCTTCTTTACAATGCTGGTGCGGTCGTAGTGCACGCCGGTCACATTGCCGCCCTGCTTGGCGATGATGTTGCTCACTCTCACGAGCTGGCCCGGTTCGTCGTCGAGCTCTACTTCGATAGAGCAGAGTCGGCCTGCTTTGAGCAAACCGCGGTTGATAACACGGTTGAATGTGGTCACGTCGATATTGCCGCCGCTAACAAGGCAGACGGTCTTCTTGCCCTTTACAGGCACTTTGTCAAACATCACTGCGGCCACACTGGTAGCGCCGGCGCCCTCGCTGGCCAGTTTCTCGCGCTCAATGAGTCGCAGAATGGCTGCGCAGATTTCGTCGTCGCTCACGGTCACGATGTCGTCAACGTATTTTGAGCAAACCTCATAGGTAAGCTGACCAGGTTCCTTTACGGCGATACCGTCGGCCACTGTTGATACGTGTGGCAGGCGCTCAATCTGGTGGTCGTGCAGACTGGTCACCATTGATGCTGCGCCCTCTGCCTGCACGCCATATACCTTGACACTGGGCTTGAGCGACTTGATGGCAAAGGCAATGCCCGAAATCAGACCGCCGCCGCCAACTGGCACGATAACTGCCTCGACTTCAGGCAGCTGTGAGAGAATTTCCAGTCCGATTGTTCCCTGACCCGCAATCACATTGGGGTCGTCAAACGGGTGGATAAAGGTATAGCCGTGCTTGTCGCGCAGCTCAAGGGCACGCTGATAGGCATCGTCGTACACGCCAGGCACGAGGCAGACCTCTGCGCCCAGTCGGCGGGTGGCTTCTACCTTGCCGATAGGAGCACCTTCGGGCAGACAGATGAGACTCTTGATGCCCATCTGAGTGGCGCCGAGAGCTACGCCCTGGGCGTGGTTACCAGCCGAACAGGCTATCACGCCCTTGGCTTTTTCCTCCTCTGAGAGTTGTGAGATTTTATAGTAAGCACCTCTCACCTTGAATGAACCTGTGTTTTGCAGGCATTCTGGTTTGAGATATACGTCAACATCCGGATTGATGCGAGATGTGTTGATCAGTTCTGTGCGGCGCAACACATTGTTGAGCACGAACTGAGCTTTGTAGAAATTGTCGAGTTTTAGTCTATCCATTAGAAACTATAGTTTATAGGCTGCGAAATTAGTGATTTTTCTTGAATACCCTTTTATTTCTGTCCATATACTTTTAACTTTTCCCAAAACTTAGCCGAAAAATCCCCAATTCGTGCCTGTCTTGTAAATTGTGAATAGCAAAAAGCGCAATTTCTATGTATCCC
>JAZUHM010000326.1:0-5488 GCA_045641725.1 Bacteroidaceae bacterium
GTCGAGCACTCCCACGAGGCGCTGGTGGAGGGTGGGGGCGTGTATCTGGTACTGGCTCGACACGCGGTTGATGAGGAGTTTGGAGTATGCCTTTTCGGGTTCGAGTATGGCGTCGGTAAAGAGTTCGAGGAGTGTGTCGATGATGCGGTAACCGGCGAGTTCGATGTCGAGCACTTCGCGTGCGTTGTAGATGTTGCGGACTGCGAAGTCGGCGCAGGTGTTGAAGGCTTGCAGCATGTGGGGGTTGATGTGTTTGATGAGTGAGCCTTGGAATTCGCCCTTGAGTATGAGGTCTTCGTTTTCGATGAATACTCGCACGCACTCTTGTTCGATGGCGTTGATGACGCACGAGCGGATGTAGATGATGCGCTCGTTGGGGTCGGTGACGCTGGGGTATGATTCTTCGATGCGCTGGCGCTGTTCGGGTTCAAAGAATCCGAGCAGGAGTTCGCGTGTCTGGTCGGCTGTGATGATGTGGAGTTTGCATGCGTCTTCGATGTCCATTATCTCGTAGCAGATGTCGTCGGCTGCCTCTACGAAATATGCGAGTGGGTAGCGTGCGTAGCGTGCCTTGTAGCCGTCGTTTTGGAAACAGCGGATGCCGAGCTGGCTGGCTATGGTGCGGTAGAATGGCAGTTCGCTTTCGAAGAATCCGAACTTGCTCTTGCCGCCCGAGAGGATGGAGGTGTAGGGGTATTTGACGATGGAGGCGAGTGTGGAGTAGGTCATGACATAGCCGCCTTCGCGTCGGCCCTCATACTGATGGGTGAGGAGGCGGAATGCATTGGCATTACCGTCGTAGCGTATGATGTCCTGCCATAGTATGTCGGCGCGCTCGGGCCCTACCTCTTGCTCTATGAGCTGTTTGAAGCGGGTGCCTTTGCCCTCGCTGAAGAATGTGGCGATGGCTTTCTCACCCGAGTGGCCGAAGGGCGGGTTGCCGAGGTCGTGAGCCAGGCAGGCGGTGGATGTGATGGTGCCCAGCTGGCTCATCTGGCTCTCGGGCAGTTCGGGGTGGTGCTCCATGAGGAGTCGGGCGGCGTCGTTGCCCAGCGAGCGGCCCACACTGGCCACTTCGAGCGAGTGGGTGAGGCGGTTGTGCACAAAAATGCTGCCCGGCAGTGGGAATACCTGGGTCTTGTTTTGGAGTCTGCGGAATGGCGCAGAGAATATCAGTCGGTCGTAATCGCGCTGAAAAACCGAGCGATACTCGGCCAGATCGGTGTGCTTGTCTTCGTGGCCAAAACGCTTGGAAGATATCAGTTTTGACCACTCCATTTTTTCGGGATTGTTCATATTTGGAATTTTGTATTGCAAAAGTAAGTTATTTTTGCCCAATTTAGTTAAAGGAAATGTAAAAAGATTTGGTTTTGCAGTAATATTGTGCTAATTTTGTAGCACAAAACAATTATTTGGTTATGAAAGTAAAGATTATCAACAAGTCGAAGCACCAGTTGCCCTCGTACGCCACAGCTCAGAGCGCGGGCGTAGATTTGCGCGCCAACCTCGATGCTCCCGTTTATCTGCCCCCTTTGGAGCGAGTGCTGATACCCACCGGTCTTTATCTGGCTTTGCCCGAAGGATATGAGGCTCAGGTGCGCCCTCGTTCGGGATTGGCCTTGAAGCAAGGCATCACCGTGCTGAATTCTCCGGGCACCATCGATGCCGACTACCGCGGCGAGGTGGGCGTGATACTGGCAAATATGTCGAAGGTCGAGGTTAAGATATGCGATGGCGACCGCATCGCGCAGATGGTGTTTGCCAAATATGAGAAGGCAGACTTTGAACTCACCGACACCCTCGACGAGACCGAGCGCGGTGCCGGCGGATTTGGCCACACAGGTGTTTAACCGGCGATAGTTGCAGAGGAGATGAGTTTATTGCGCACTCTTTTGGTGGTATTGCTTGCAGCGGTTGGATCAGCCGCCGCAGCGATTGGCGTAGCCGACAGAAAGACGTCGGCCGGTCGCGTAGTGTTGTCCGAAGCACAGTTGCGCAAATACAATGCCCTCTATCTGGAGTCGGTATGTCAGCGCGAGGCCGGCAATTATGTGGCCCAGTATCGCTTGCTCGACCGCGCGATCCGCCTCAATCCCAATGGCGCCGATGCACTGTTTGATATGGCGCAGCTGGCGCTCGACAAGGAGATAGATGTGCACGTAGATGAATATCTGGAGCGCGCCCACGCCCTGCAACCCGACAATGTGGAGTTCTCCTATGAGCTGGCGGTTTTGTGGCTTGCCCTCGACGATGAGAAGGGTGTGGAACTGATGAAGACATTGCTCGACAATGCCGACCGACGTGACGACGCCTATGCGCAGCTGTGCGCCTATTATGAAATAAAGTACGACTACGAGAATCTATGCGACATTCTGGAGCGCTGGCGCCCCATTAAGGACGACGATGAGTTTATCTCCTCCAACAAAATGAACTCTGCGATGAACATGGGTCGCTACGAGGATGTGCTGCTTATCGCCGACACACTGCTGGCGCGCAATTCCCTCAACGCCGTCAGCTATAAGTTTTCAAAAGCCGACGCGCTGCTGGCGCTGGGTCGCACTCAGGAGGTGGAAGCCCTCGCCGACTCGCTGCGCCGCAATGGCGAGGAGCTGTCGAACCTCAATCTGCTGTCGTATCGACTCGCACTTAGCACCAAGAACACGGAGCTGGAGCGCAGTTCGCTCGAGGCTATGGTGCTCGATCCCGAGATGCTTATGCAGACGCGCCTTGCCGCCTTTAAGGCATACGTAGAAAAACTGCCCAACAACGAGCGCACCGCAGGCCGCGACTCGCTGGTGGCACGACTGCTCAACGTGAGCGACGACGATGCCACACTCCTGCGCCGTATTGGCGAACAGATGGAGAATGAGCACGTGGCCGATTCGGCTATGATACCTATTTATACTAAGTTGCTCGAGGTTGACCCGTCAGACGAGCTGATAAGGCTGCACCTGATGCAGCACTGTCTGGCCAACAGCGATTACGAGGAACTTGCGAAGCTAAGCACCAACGGACTGAAGGAGAACCCCAAGCATCCGCTCTTTTATTATTTTGCGGGAGTAAGGCTGCAGATTGAGAAGAACGACTCTGCCGCCATCCAGCTCTACGAACGCGGCTTGCAATACGTGGACGAGAGCACCCACACCGAGCTGGTGTCGAGCTATTACTCAGCCTATGCCGATGCCCTCCACCGGATAGGACGCAAAAGCGAGGCCTATGCCATGTATGACTCAGCGCTGGTTTATAATGCCGATAATATTATGTGTCTCAACAACTATGCGTATTTTCTCTCCCTCGACAATATAGAGTTGCGCAAGGCCGAGCGCATGAGTCGCAAGACTATTCAGCTGGAGCCCGAGATGGCCACCTATCTCGACACATATGCGTGGATTTGTTTCCTGCTCGAGGATTACAACAACGCCCGTAGATACGTGGATCTCACAATAAAATACACCGAGGACCCCGAGGATCCCGAGAATGCCACGCTCTATGAGCACGCCGGCGATATCTATTTCCATCTGGGCATGGCTGACAAGGCGCTAGCCTTTTGGCGCCACGCCC
The DNA here is from genome assembly GCA_045641725.1 of Bacteroidaceae bacterium. GTDB lineage: Bacteria > Bacteroidota > Bacteroidia > Bacteroidales > Bacteroidaceae > UBA6382. The sequence continues at coordinate 3,562 of JAZUHM010000326.1, forward strand.
AGAGGCTGGACGACAGTTCGCCGCTGCTGCGCAAGAAAATTCAAAACAAGAGATATTTTAAAGAATAGACTTAAAACGATATAAAAGATGAAGACCACATTTGTCAAGAACATATTTATCTGCTTGCTGGGCGCGCTGCTGATGGGCGGCATCGCCTCATGTTCATCTACCAAGAACCTGGGCGGCCCAGAGCCCAAGGCCACTAATTCCAGCGCCGAGCTATATAAGCAGAAAGTCATACAAAACTCACACAAGGAGGAGTTCCTTACCGCCAAGGCCCACGTCAATCTGGCCATGGGCGACAAGGACATCTCGCTCTCCGGCACTCTGCGCATGAAGCGCGGCGATGTGATTCAGATCTCCATGACCTTCCCGATTGTGGGCGAGGTTTGCCGCATGGAGTTCACCAAACAGGACGTGCTGATTGTTGACCGCATCAATACCCGCTACGTCAAGGTGCCTTACGACAAGATAGATTTCCTGCGCTCCGCCAATCTGGACTATAACGTGCTGGAGTCAATTTTCTGGAACGAGGTCTTTTATCCCGGCAACACCGACGTGAAGTCTAAGCTCGGCGAATATTCAGTCGGCACCGCAGGCAGCCACACGCTGCTCAGTCTCAGCACAGCGCCAAAGCTGGATTATTCGTTCCTCACCATCACCGAGAGCGGATTGCTCGACCGCACCACCGTCTCGCCCAAGAATACTGCCGACAAGAGCAACCTGGTGTGCGTTTATGGCGGTTTTACAAAATACGGCAACGGCAAATTCCCTTCAACATTCAAGGTCACTTTTGCCGGCGACGACCAGACTTATTCGCTTGACTTCAGTCTGAGCGGCATCAACACCGATTCCAAGTGGACAACCCGCACTCAGCTGAGCTCTAAGTACAAGCAGATGGATCCAGAGCGCATGCTCAAGAACCTGATTCCCAGTATCTAATCCCTAATTGCGACATCTCCGTGAAGACACTGCTCTATATAATTTCCATGCTGATGGTGATGGCTTTTGCGTCGCCTGTGGCAATGGCTCAAAAGAAGAACTCCAAGCCTAAGACCACTGCCCAGGCGCCTAAGAAAACGTCGTCGGGCAAGAAGACCGCTGCGGCCACTCCCAAGAAGGCGGCTGCGCAGAAAGCCCCCGATGTAAATAGTCTCAAGAAGAAGCGCGACGCGGCCCAGGCCAAGATTAAGCAGTCGCAGGCCCAGCTTGAGAAAAATCGTCGCGAGGTGAAAAAGCAATTGGGCGATCTGGCCGTGGTCAATGCCGAGATTGAGAAGCACGAGCGCACCATTGTGCAGGTCAAGGGCCAGTTGGATTCGGTTAATACCAACATCCAGGATTTGGAGCAGCAGCTTGCCGTGCTGGGCATGCAGCTCAAGGAGTGCAAGCTCAAATATGCCCGCTCGATGCTCTACCTTTATAAAAATCGTAAGACATCCAATAAAATGCTGTTCCTCCTCTCGGCCAAGGATTTTCGCCAGATGGCGCGCCGCTACAGGTATGTCACAGAATATTCCAAGTATCAGCGCGTGGCCGGCGAGGCCGTCAAGCGCAAGCAGGACGAGATAGAACAGGCCAAGGCCAAACTCGACGAGCAGAAGCAGACTCACACGGCCTTGCTGCGCGAACAAGAACAGGAAAACGCACGTCTGGCCGCCAAGCAGACCGAGCAAAAGACTGCCGTCGATGCGCTGCAGAAGAAGCAGAAGGAATTGCAGTCGGTAATTGCCGCGAACCAAAAGGAGATGCAGAAACTCAATTCGCAGATAGACTACTATGTGAAACTCGCCATCGAGCAGGAGCGTCAGCGCAAGGCCGAGGCAGAGCGCAAACGCAAGGCCGAAGAAGAGCGCAAGGCTCGTGAGGCACAGCGCAAGGCCGAAGCCGAAAAAGCCGCCGCACAACGAGCCGCTGCCGCCAAGTC
>JAZUHM010000327.1:0-6582 GCA_045641725.1 Bacteroidaceae bacterium
CGTTCATAGCGCTGTGAACAAACGTTCACAGCGCTGTGAACTGAAATTAGCGCGCACTTTGATTTTGGAAGAACGAAGTTAAGTGGGAGTTAATGGGAGTTAGCGGGAGTAAAAAAGGAGTAAACGGACGGCAGTCGCGACTAAATTGGTGACACCACTGCTTCGGTTCGCGAGCAACTCCGTAGTTTGGCGTGTCCCGCGCCGAGCACTGACCTTTAGTGCTTTGAGCGACAACTTGTCTCAATGGCTGATCGGCGCGGGACGCGCCAAGCTACGTATGACACATTGGAATCGACCTTAATTTGCTGAAAAATGATGCAAAAGAACCAGTTTAGTTACTAAACAAACAATTATTTCCTCAGTTTTGTAATAATTTTCGTAAAAAACTGTGCTATCTGCGATTTTATCAATAATTTTGCCGTGAAATACATAAATACAAGTGACTATGAAACGTTATTTTTTAGTATCGCTATTATTGCTGTGCAGCATTGTGCCTGTATTGGCAGAAGAACCTTTGGCAGAAATCAAGTTTGACAAAGTTGTGCATAACTTTGGTAAATTCTCAGAAGACAACTCGATAGTAAGTTGCACTTTTACATTTACAAACGTAGGAAAAGCACCGCTGGTGATTACTCAGTGTGTGGCATCTTGCGGTTGCACCGTGCCTACTTATTCCGATAAGCCTATTGAACCGGGTAAAACAGGCTCAATCAAGGTGACTTATAATGGCAAGGGCAGAATGGCAGGAACTTTTAAAAAGATTATTACTGTCATGACAAACGCCAAGAATAAGGTTACCCGCCTCTGCATCGAGGGCGAGATGGTTGAAAACGCAAAAAAATAAGAAATATTCAATTTGTGCCATCCAAATTTCAATTCAACATTGGATCTGGATGGCATTTTTATTTTAACTATAGATATGAACAATAATAATGCGGTTATAATGGCCGGTGGCATCGGTAGCAGATTCTGGCCAATGAGTAGTGAAAGTGTGCCAAAGCAGTTTCTGGATGTTCTTGGCGTCGGCAGAACGCTATTGCAGCTTACCGTAGATAGATTTGCAGATGTTTGCGGCATAAACAATGTGTGGATTGTCACCTCTAAGGCGTTTAAGGACCTGGTTAGAGAGCAGTTGCCTGAAGTGCCTGAGGCCAATATTCTGCTTGAGCCGTGTCGTAGAAATACAGCACCCTGCATTGCGTATGTCAGCTGGGTGATAAAGTCAACGAATCCTAATGCCAATATCGTAGTTAGTCCCAGCGACCATGTGATTACTGATGTGCCAAAGTTCCAGGCTGCCATTCGCGAGTGCTTGAGCTTTACTGAGCAGAGCGATGCGATTGTGACCCTTGGCATGAAGCCGGATCATCCCGAGACCGGCTACGGTTATATCGAGGCAGACTTGAGTTTCTCGTCCTTGACAAATTCCAATATCTTCCGTGTGGATTCTTTCAAGGAAAAGCCGGCTCTCGAGATCGCAAAACAATATATACAGCAGCCAAACTATTTTTGGAATTCTGGCTTGTTTATTTGGAATGTAAAGACAATTGTCAACGCATTCCGAGTATATCAGCCACAGATTGCCAGTATTTTTGAAGGCATCATGAAGTACTATCGCACTCCGATGGAACAGGAGAAAATCGACGAGGTCTTCCCGCAGTGCGAGAATATCTCGGTGGATTATGCCATCATGGAGAATGCAGATGAGATTTATGTATATCCCTCCGAATTTGGGTGGAGCGACCTCGGCAGCTGGTCGTCGCTGCACAAGCTCTTGCCAAAGGACGCTGACAACAATGCGCTCGTTGGCCCCTGCATCCGCACTTATGAAACCACAAACTGCATTATCCATACGACATCAGAGAAGGAAGTTGTCGTGCAAGGGCTTGATGGCTATATAGTTGTAGAGAAAGAAGGCACGCTGATGATTACTAAAATGTCGGAAGAGCAGCGTATCAAATTATTCCATTAGTCTGCAGATTGCTTCTGGCAGGATTTTATTGCAAACACGAGGATATAATAAAACCTCCGGCTTGTTCTCAGGCAAGTCGGAGGTTTTTTGAGGGCAGTAATGCTTTCGTTATTTCATGTCGGCCTCTTCGCGGATGTCAATTTCTTCGCCAGAAGAGTCTATAAACTTATATTGCATTATTCCAAGGCTTTGGTCTGGGCTGACTTTCACGCCGAAACCGTAGTGAAGCTTCCAACGCAATTTTAATGGCAGTGAGCCCTGACTGATGTAGGCATAAACATAGGGATGCACGTAAAGGCGAAGTTTGGTGTATTGCAGTTCGGTCACCAATTTCGCAATTTTTCTTTCAAGAGTATCTGTAAATAAAATGCTTGATTTGATGTGTCCTGTGCCAAAACAAGTGGGGCATTCCTCTTCTACGACTACGTCCATGGCTGGGCGCACTCTCTGTCGGGTTATTTGCATCAAACCAAATTTGCTGAGCGGCAAGATGTTGTGGCGCGAACGGTCTTTTTTCATCAGTTCTACCATATATTTATATAGTTGCTCGCGATGCTCAGCTTCTGCCATGTCAATGAAATCAACTATGATGATGCCGCCAATATCTCGCAGTCGCAGCTGGCGGGCAATTTCTTCTGCAGCACCAAGGTTTACGTCAATTGCGCCGCTTTCTTGGTCTTGAGAATTCTTTGAGCGGTTTCCGCTGTTTACGTCAATCACATGCAGGGCTTCTGTGTGCTCAATAATCAGATAGGCACCATGTTTGTATGTCACTGTGCGGCCAAAGGATGATTTTATCTGCTTTGTGACTCCGAATTTGTCGAAAATGGGTATTGTTCCCTCGTATAATTTAACGATGTTTTCTTTTTCGGGTGCGATTACTTTGAGGTAATCTTTTACTTCGTCGTAAGTGGCGGGGTTGTTTACGTGAATTGCCTCGTAGGTTGGGTTGAATAAATCGCGCAACAAGCCAACGGTGCGACTTGACTCTTCATATACGAGTTTGGGTAGTTTGGTCGCTTTTTGTACATTGGTGATGGCATGCTCCCATCTGTTGAGCAAAACGCGTAGTTCCTGGTCAAGTTCGGCAACTCGCTTTCCTTCTGCTACGGTGCGCACGATTACGCCAAAATTAGGCGGGAGTATGCTGGTGATAAGTTGTTTGAGACGATTGCGCTCGGCAGAAGACTTAATCTTTGTTGATACTGATACCTTGTCGTCAAAAGGTATTAGGATTAAAAAACGTCCGGCAAAGTTCAGGTCGCAATTAAGTCGTGGTCCTTTAGTGGAGATAGGCTCCTTTACAATTTGAACGAGCACTTCGTCGCCAACCTTCAAGACTTCTTGAATGGCTTTGCCTTTCTCCAAGATCGGCTGTCGGGTGGCTTTGGTGATAGGGTAGAGCTTCTTGCGGTTGCTGCCTACCTGTTTCAGATACTTTTGATATGAAAGAAAATTTAATCCCAGATCAAGAAAATGCAAAAATGCATCTTTTTCATAGCCTACATCAACAAAACAGGCGTTGAGTCCCGGCATAAGTTTTTTTACCTTTGCCAGATAAATGTTGCCTGCAGAATAAGATTGCTGTTGCTCTTCCTTCTGAAACTCCATGAGCTTGTTGTCCTCAAGCAGAGCAATGCTTATCTCTTTCTTTTGAGTGTCTATTACTAATTCGCTATTCATTAATCTTGATTTGATAAAATTCTCGAGATAACTAAAAGAGCAAACCTGATGTTCCTCACAATTGGTACTAATCAAGTCTGCTCTCTTGTCTTAATCAAGCAAAGTTTTATTTGCTCTTATGTCTATTCTTTCTCAGTCTCTTTTTACGCTTGTGAGTTGACATCTTGTGTCTTTTTTTCTTCTTTCCGTTTGGCATAACTCTAAAATTTTAATTGTTAATATTTATCTTGAATTTATTTCCGTTGTCTCAGTGGATTACTTTTCTGATACAGCTGCGTTGAAAGTCTTTGCAGGCTTAAATGCAGGGATGTTGTGCTCTGGTACTACGAGAGAAGTGTTCTTGGAAATATTGCGTGCAGTCTTTGCAGCTCTCTTTTTGAGGATGAAGCTACCAAAACCGCGGAGATAAACGTTTTCGCCGTTTACCATGTTTTCCTTCACGCTATCCATAAATGCCTCTACTACAACCAATGCTGTAGCTTTGTCTATACCAGTCTTCTTGCTGATTTCTGATACTATATCTGCTTTTGTCATCTTTAATTGATTATTTTAGGTTTATTTTCTAATTCGGAGTGCAAAGTTAGTCTTTTTATTTGATATATACACACTTAGAACGATTTTTTTTGATTTTTATATTTGATTTTCTTTAATTGTGATTGCAATTGCTGTCAGATTTCAGTGCAGATGTAGCTTTTGAACACTCAAAATTGTGATTAGGAATTGTATTTGATGTGTCTTTGCTGCTTGCTTTTGTTCAAATTGCGGATTTTTGGTGGCGGCAAGTTTTTTGTGATCTTCGTCGAAATGTTGTTTTTGTGCGATATGATTTTGTGTCACCGGCCGATGACTTTAAAGTCACCGGGCGATGACATCAAAGTCACGGGGCGGTGACATCAAAGTCATCGGGCGGTGACTTAAAATCTAAGGGAAACTATTTCGCCGTTGATGCTCAAAAAATGAAGTTCTTTTGGCGTAGATGGATTTGCGCAGAAGGTTTCGAAATTGTCTATCAGTGGGCGCAATGCTTATATTGTGGTTTCTTATAATTGTGTGCCCGTCTGCTATGTTTAGATTGCATTCTTGCGGTTATACTTTCGTTTATGGTTGTTAAAAATGGCTATAAAACTATTCTTTTTGCAATATGCCCAATTATTTTGGCGTTTTTTATGTGTAAATTGCCAAAAAGTCGCTAATTTTGCATTGTGAAAAATGCTGCGTGATATATGCAGCGCTCTTACCTTATAAAATTATTAATAACATACAGATATTTTAAATCACAAAAATGAAAAAGATTTTGTTTATTTTGGCATTTGTTGGCGCAGCCACATTTGCAAGTGCACAGAATGAAACTCCAGTTTCAAAGTATTCTGTAGCAACCAATGATTTTTGGTCTAACTGGTTTGTAACAGTTGGCGGTGATGCTACTTATTTTATTGGTAGCCAGGAAAAGGGTATGGGCCTCACTCAGAATCCTTTCCACAAGTTCCGTAATACTCTTGGTTTTGGCGTTGGTGTTGGTAAGTGGTTTACCCCAGGCATCGGTGCCCGCGTAAAATTCCAGGGTATTAATGGTAAGGGTGTAGTTTCTGACAACAACGCTATCAACAAGGCTAACATGAAGAATTACTGGGCAATGAATGGCCAGGTAATGTTCAATCTCTCAAACCTTGTCTATGGTTACAATGAAAATCGCGTTTGGAATCTCATCGTTTATCCTGGTGTAGGTCTCATGCGCAACATGACCAAGAACATTTATGCAGTAGATGCTCAGATTGGTGTAATGAACACCTTTAAGATTTCTAAGCGCGTAGATATCTTTGCTGACCTCAACATGATTGCTGCAGAGCGCAAGATCGACGGTGTTGAAGAGCGCTCTTCTTCACAGCGTTATTCTTTCCAGAACTACGATAAGCTCTTCACCGCAGAAATCGGTATCAAGTTCAATCTTGGTAAGACAAACTGGGAAAAGACTCCAGACGTAGATGCAATCAACGCTCTTAATGCAGAGCAGCTCGCAAGCCTCAATGCTACTCTCAAGGCAGCTCAGGACGAGAACGCTCGCCTCAAGGCTCAGTTGGCAAAGGCTAACACTGATGCCGCTACTATCAAGAAGCTCCAGGACGAGCTCACCGACTGCCGCAAGAAGCCTGCTACTGCTCCAGTAGAGACAGTTAACACTATCCACTCTCTTGAGACAAACGTATTCTTCGCAGTTGGCAAGTCTGTAATCACTGCTGCTCAGCAGCCAAACGTAGAGCGCGTAGCTACTTTCCTCAAGAATCACCCAGAGGCAAACGTAGTTATCAAGGGTTATGCTTCTCCAGAAGGTTCTTCTGACATCAACAACAAGCTTGGTGTTGCTCGTGCAGAGGCTGTTAAGTCTATGCTCATCAACAAGTACAAGATTGCTGCTTCTCGCATCAAGGCAGAAGGCTGTGGTGTAGGTGACCTCTTCTCAGAGCCAACTTGGAACCGCGTAGCAGTTTCAACTATCATGCAGTAATTCTTACACATTATAAATAAACTAAGAGCGGCGCTTAAAAGTGCCGCTCTTAATTTTTGGGGGGATAAGCATAAGCGAAAATGTGCATGGAGCGCATTGGCTTGTGGCGGTTACTCACCGCTTATCTTGCTCGCCGTGGTGCTTTATAGAAATGCCTCAATTACTACTTGGCGCGGGACACGCCAAGCTACGAAGTATTCCGTCATAAATGAGAATCGGGGCCTTTCGTAGCTTGGCGCGTCTCGCGCCGAGCATCAACCTAGACATTGTATATCTAGGTTTTAAGGCTCAGTGGAAATTTAGTGGGGGTAAGCATAAATCTTTGCAAGTCTGAAGAGGAAGAACTTTTCGTCGACAATGCCTCTTAGTGAAGCTCTAAACGCCTTGATTTTTGCATTGAAAGATTCAGCAGCTGCGTTAGAGG
>JAZUHM010000328.1:0-4362 GCA_045641725.1 Bacteroidaceae bacterium
TGCCTCTCAAGGCTCCTCCCCAAATCGCTTCTTACGCGATTTGCCCCTAATCAGGGGAGGAGACGGCTCAATCACAATCTTTTGCAAAAGATCTTTTGTTTTACTGGACAACAATAATCCGAAATACTTTTCCACATACCATATTACTAACTAATTTTCTAAATTATTTTATTATTATTTTTTTAGAATTACTAAATGTAGATAATATTATAGCGGTGGAAACTGTGGATATTTTTTTATGAATTTAATGTTATAAATATTGTTAACAAATGGCAGTGTTTTATGCACATTTTATTCACAGGGTATTGTATGTGTAAGTTATGTGAATATTAGCAATTTATGAAAATATTTAATTGAGTTATCCACATGGTGTGCGTTATAGGTGTAGAAATCAGTTGCGGTTAAATTTTGGTGTTCTTAACTTGTGGACAACTGTTGGTAAAACTGCCAAAATCCTGTGAATTGCTGTGGATAATAACTAACAGCCATCGGGGCAGTGTTTTTCACAGTCTTTTTCACAAGTAATAAACATAGTTTTCCACAGGGTTTTCAAGGAGTATTTTATTACAAGAATTAGAGAATTAAATGAATATTTTTATTTGCTATATTCTATTATTTGTCTTTCGTAGTTAACCGACATTCTTGCATATTTCATATCAAGCACAAGAATTTTCTGCGGTTTTATTTTATATGATCCTTCAGTTTCATTTTCCTTGATAGTATAGGTGACAAAGAGTTCACCATTCTTCTCAGTCACTGAATTGATAACATATTCAGTGGGTCTGTTGGTGACATCGCCTGTAAGTACAATCACAAATTGTTTTTTGAAGTCAATCTTCTGACTTTCAACATCTTTGTTTACAAATGCAGGATTGAAGTGACGAAGAAATTCTGCCTCAGATGTTATTTTCTTCATCAAAACTTCGCTTTCGTTTTTAGCAAAATAACTGTTGTTTTCTTTGTAAGTAACGTGGTTCTGCGCCCAGCTAACAAGTGGTAGCGCAAATAAGATAGCTGTCAAAATCAGTTTAATTGAATTTTTCATGTTTGTGTAAGTATTAAATTATTATTTTTGTGAGTTCTTAAAAAATTCCCACATCACCATTGCGGCGGTGCATGAAACATTGAATGAATGCTTGGTGCCTATTTGTGGAATTTCGAGACAGTAGTCGCTTTGATCTACTATTTCCTGATCAACGCCTTTAACTTCATTGCCCAGCACGAGGGCTGTGGGCCGCTGCTCATTCCAGGTGAGCATGTTTTTGCTGCCTTCTACCTGTTCCACTGATACTATCTGATAACCTTTGGCTTTGAGTTCGGCAATGCATTCCATGGTAGTGGCATAGTATTTCCAATCTACGGAGTCCTCTGCGCCCAGAGCTGTCTTATGTATTTCGGCGTGTGGTGGGGTACCGGTTATTCCACACAGACATACCTTTTCAATTCTAAAACCATCGGCGGTGCGCAACACAGATCCCACGTTGTGCATGCTCCTCACATTGTCCAAAACAATGATTAGTGGAGTTTTTTCTGCCTCTTTGAATTCTTGGGCAGAAAGTCGGTTCATTTCGAGTATAGATAACTTGTGCATGGTGCAAAGATAAGTAATTTTTGATTAAGCTATATATAAATAATGTAAATGTTTGAATTTAGAATGAGAATTTTATTAATTTTGCACTCGTTATGATGAGGTTATTGCTTATAATAATATTGTCAGGAGCTTTTGCGCTGTGTGCAAAGGCCAGTGATATGTGTGTGCCAGAAATCAATGACACTATCAATGCCGAAGTGCGTGTAAAGCTGAGCAAAGTCTTTGTAAATGGCGACAGCATTACCAACCAGGAATTACCGGTGTTGTATTGCTATCCTGAGATTACCGACAAAAGCAAGAAGGCCCAGTACGACAAAATGGTGCGCAATATTAAATATGTATATCCTTATGCCCAGTTGGTGCGTCGCATTTTGCTCGAGACTTATGAATACATAGAGACTCTGCCCCCAGGCAAAGAGCGCGAACAACACATCAAGGCAGTAGAGAAAGGCATCAAAGAGCAATATGAACCTACGGTCAGAAAAATCTCACGCAGCAATGGCAAACTGCTGGTAAAGCTTATTGACAGGGAATGTCACCAGACTTGCTACCAGATGATCAAGGCATTTTGTGGTCCGGTAAAGGCTAATTTCTACCAAGGCATCGCCTATACATTCGGCTATAATCTCAACAAGCACTACCATCCCGAGGATGAGGACAAGGAGATAGAGCGCATTGTGCAGATGGTAGAGAGCAACCAGCTGTAGTAATTGGATTGTATGATTAAGGAAAAGTTAGTGAGCGCTTTGATTGGAACGCTGTTTTTTGTGGTGTTTCAGCCTTTTGGCATTTCTTATTTTGATATATGTCAAAAGATAATTATAGCATGTGGTCTTTTTGTGATAGCCTTTGTGTCTTGTCTTGCATGCGAATATATTATAAGGTATGTATTGCGAATGCCGTTTGACGTAGGCAGAGGCCCTTCTTATATGATGAAGCGAGGAATAGTGTTTCAAATCTGCAACATATTCATTCTTACCATCTTGCTGTCGTTATATTTTCATTTTTTTGTCAGCAATGAAGAGGTTGATAATCATTTGAGTGTTGAGAATTGTCTAAGCATGTTTGTGGCCTGTCTTGGTGCTTGTTTCTTCATCGGGCTTTACTGGCGCAATGTGTATTGGAAGCGTCATTATGCAAAGCAATTAGAAGAAGCCCAATTGCTCAACGGAGTATTGATGGAGCGCGCAAGAAATGTATTAAATTCTTTTGACAATCAGGCAGCCACTACACATGATATCAATACAGCAACCAATGACGTTATTACACTTGAAGGCAGCACTAAGGAAAGCGTTTCTTTGCATTTATGTGATTTTCTCTTTGCCGAGTCAGAGGGCAATTATGTCTGCATTCATTATGCTGAGGCCAGTGAACACAAGCAGTCCCTGGTGCGCACTACAATTAAGGATGCAGTAGCCATACTTTGCATTAAGAGCCATGTGATGCAATGCCATCGTGCCTATATAGTCAACCTCAGTCATGTGGCAAGTGTAGAAAGCCGCAGCAGTGGCATAGGCCTTAAACTGCACCATTGCGATATTGTGATACCTGTGTCTAAAAGTTATGTAAATGAGGTGAAAGAGCGCATCAAAAACCCGCGCTAATTGTCACTTTCTATTCCATTCGTCACATATTCCGTCCGTTTGTCCCAGATATTTGGCAGACGAATGGATTATTTATACTTTTGCACTCAAAATCAATTTTTAATATATCAATTATGAAACAAAAATTTTGCCAAAGTTGTGGAATGCCACTCACCGAAGAAATCCTGGGCACCAATTATGATAATACAAAAAATGAAGACTATTGCATTTATTGTTTCAAGGATGGTGCCTTCACTGGTAACTTTACCATGGAAGAAATGGCTGAGTATTGCTCAATGTTTGTAGAGGAATATAACAAGCATACGGGCAAGAGCCTCACAGCATGTGAGTATAAGGAGGAATTACTCAAATATTATCCTACCCTAAAAAGATGGAGTGGTGAAGATGCCAGTATTCCACATGCTGACCATCCAATGAAGAAAATTTTCATCAACGAAGTCAATGCTCTCGCAATTCCCGGACTCCATATAGATAACCTCTATGTGCTGCAAGGTTCATTTATCAACCAGCCGTATAATATCAATGGTAATCAAGTAAAACTTCTTGATGACAATGCCACCTATTGGGGCAATCAAGTTATCCAGAATACAGGGCGATGTTATGGCATTGCCTGTTGTGAAAAATTTATTCTTGTTAGTGAATACGGCAAGGATGGATCTGACGCAGAGTTAATAATATTAAAAAAGAGATAAGATTATGAATATACGATTAGAGCAACCAGCCGATTACCGTGAGGTAGAGAATCTCACTCGCGAGGCATTCTGGAATGTTTATGCTCCAGGATGCGTGGAGCATTATGTGCTTAATCAATATAGAAATAATCCAGACTTTATTCCCGAACTCGATTTCGTGATGGAAGAAGACGGCAGGATCATCGGCCATGTGATGTTTTCAAAAGCAGAGATTATCAAGGAAGACGATTCCGTTTTCCCGGCATGGACCTTTGGCCCTATCAGTATCCATCCCGATTATAAGCGCAAGGGTTATGGACTCAAATTGCTGCAGTATGCCCTTGATCAAGCCAAGGCAATGGGCATTGGTGTTATCTGCATGGAAGGCAATATTGATTTCTACAAGCACGCCGGCTTTGTAGTGGCCAGCACTTTAGGCATCCACTATCACGGCGAGCCAAAAGACGCCGAAGTGCCGTATTTCCTCGCCCAGGAA
>JAZUHM010000329.1:0-11820 GCA_045641725.1 Bacteroidaceae bacterium
GTCGCTACGCGACAGCTCCCCTCCCTAAAGGAGCAGACGACTCAAATGCGAACTGAGTTGTTGGCTGACTACTAAAAAGTAAGTCCCAAGTCTGTAATGTCGACACAATGTCTTGAAGATTAATATGTTATGAAATATTTGAAAATTTTTACCGGACAACAATAATTCTAAAACTCATCATATCACTTTCGCATTCCTTTATAAAAATACAGGAGCCCTCTCGAAAATGGGAGGGCTCCTGTGTGTGGTATTAGTTTTTTGTATTAGTGGCGTTGGCGGCGGACGCTGAGGCGTGGCTGCGACTGCTTGGTGGCAGCGCCGGTTGAGCGCTCGCGCTTGAGCTGCGAACGGCTGGAGGTTGATTCGCTTACTTCTTCCTTCTTACCCTTGGCAGGGGCTTTCTTGGCTTCTTTGTCTGCTGCGGGAGCCTCGGCTTCTACAGTGTCTTTCTTTGCCTTGAGCTTGGTGGAATCTTTGCCCCAGACGTGGTCTTGCAGGGTGATGATTTCCTGCTCTATGCGCTTCTGCTCAAGAGCAAGTGCTGAATCGTTCTCACAGTAGTTCTGGAGCACGATTCCCTGCAGGTTGACGGTCTTGTAAATCTTGCCGTCGTACTGATTGGTAGTGAAATAGTCGTCGCCTGAGATGCGTGACGCATTGTTGTAGTTTGAGTTCATCAGCGCTACCTTGCTCAGGTAGGGCGCTGCTTCGGCATAGCTGATCCAGAAGAGTGGTGTTGGTGATTCTTCCTCGCCAAAGTCATCGAGACCACGGCGCACTGGGCAGATGGCTGTCACCTGGGTGTGGAACTCGGCTGTGTTTTGGTCGAAATAGGTTGATTCCTTGATATAATAACTCTTTACCTGAGCCGAAGGGATGTCGCTGTCGTCAACGCGAATCTTGCCCTCGGCATTGGTCTGGTGGGTAATCTCAAATTTCTTGAGCATGTCTTCTACCTTCATCACATTGCCCTCTACGAGATTGTCGTTGCCGTCGATGGTGTAGGCATAGGCCTTGATTTGCTTGCGCAATACAAGTTTAAAGAGGTAGGTGAAGAGGTTCATCTTGTCGCCCTGCGGTTCTTCAGGATAGTAGAGCACGGCGTTGCGGTCTTTTGAGAGGTCGAGCACCTTATAGACGTCGCGGCGCCATGCCACGTCTTCGGGCATTGCCTCTTGTGTGGGAAACTCAAGTGCAGCACGGTCGCTGATGGGCGGTGTGGTGGTCTTGGCCGCTGTGCGTGAGGTGCGGGTGGCGGAAGTTGTGTTGTCGCCGGACTGGGCCTGCTGGCGCTGGCGAGCTGGCGGCTGAGCTACGGTAGCCAAGGCTACGAGCATTATTGAAAGCAATATCAGTGTGCGTTTCATTGTGGTATGTTTTTATATTCTTAGGATTCGATGATTATTTCACGATAACTTCGAGGGCTGTGGGCAGGTCGCGCGAAACGCCGTCGGGTCCCACTGCCTTGACGCGGGTGATGTAGAATCGTTTGCCCGCAGAGAGTTTGCGGAACATCTCGCGCTGTCGGTCGGAGAACTTGCTGCCGCTTGATTTCTCTGGGATGGCATTACCCATATTGTCGTGGAAGATTGTCTCAAAACTGGTGACGGTGAATGGGATGTTGAGCAAACCGTCGTCAATAGCGGCGCCAATGCCCTCGGTCTGGAGCAGTGTGGTCTTGGCAAAGGTACGGCCACCAAGGAACTTGGCTGGCTGGCCGCTGGCATCCTTGTAGGCAATGAATGGCGTAGGATCAGGCAGCTTGCGTACTTTGAAGGTGAATGAGCCCATGTTTTGAGTAGAGCCGTTGACTACTCCTGAAACAGTGAAGGTGACATCCTGGCCTACCGATGAGGGCTTGGCGATATAATGGCCGTTGCCGCCGGCAGGGGTAAGACTACCGCCTGTCATAGAAAGGCTGATCTTGTCGGGCGAAATGCCGCTGGCCGAAACCGACACTGGGTTGTTGTAGCCGGCATAGAGCACATTCATCATGTCGGCAGCCACTGTGGCGCCAGAAGGCGGAGCGATGACATTATACTTCTGAGTAAACTCGCGACGAATAATATCGCCTGCGGCATTTGGCATCATGATATAGCCTGAGAATGAGTATTCGCCTGGTCCGCCGACGCGGAAGTTGTATGAGCCGTCGGCACTAATCTTATTGCCATTGATATAGATTTCAGGACGCTGGGTGGTGTCGATGGCAGCCATGAAGATGCGGCTGCGGAACTCGTCGCCAGGGAATAGTGTTGTGGCCTCTGGCAAACAGTAGGCGTTGAGTTCGTTCACACGAATGTCCTTGATGTCAATATTGGCGAGCAACTCGCGGAGCACCTCGCTCTGAGCCTGGCGTACGTCGGTCTGGAGCTTGGTGAGCATGGTGGTGGCAGCAATTGCCGGCATTGCCTCAAACATATAAGACTCCCAGGTCTTATTCTGCAGTACCTCTGATTTAGGAATATCGGTAGAGAGGTTTGCCGAGGTGATGGCAGCCTGACGCTTGTCGGGCAAGAGGCTCACAATATAGTTGCGATAATTGTTGATCATCTCGTAGAGCTGCTTGCCCTTGCCGCGGCCGGGGGCGAGCATTACCTGAGTGGCAGCCTCCAGATTCTCCTTGTGCACCAGACTGTCGGGGCGGGCAACGCTGGCGTCGGGCTCGGTGGGGGTTGGCTGGTTGAGAGTCTGTGCAAAGGCATAGAGTTCGTCGCTCTTTTTTCTAACTTCCATTGCCTTGTCGTGCCATGGCTTGACCTTAGAGGGGTTCTTCTTCATCTGCTCCTCAAAGGTGTCGTAGATGGCCTGGATTTCGTCTTCTGCATTGTCAGACGAACGCTTAAGGCTGTCACCCACCAACTGCAAGCCCTTGAGCACATCGCTCGACACATTGAGGGCCAGCATTGCCATCAACACCACATACATGAGGTTGATCATCTTTTGGCGCGGTGATACAGATTTTTTCTTTATTGCCATTTCTAAAATTATTATTAGAAAGTGTGTGTTAGTAGGGGTTATTAAGACTCAGAGACGCTGGCAGCATTCTTCATGTTGACGGTGAGCGCCTTAATCATGCGGGCATAGACGCCATTGAGCTCCTCAATCTGAGCAGCCATGCGGCGGGTCTGCTCGTTGATAGAGTCGATGGTGCCAATCTGCTGGCTAACACTCTTGAGCTGCAGTTCATAAACGGTGTTGATGCCGGTGAGGGTGCGGTTGAGGTTGGTCATCTCCTCGCTGTCGGTGGTGAGGCGAGCCGACTGCTTCTCTACGCGGTCAAGAGTCTCGGTGAGGAGTTGCAGTTTTTCAACATACTGCTTTGAGGCCTCTTCCATCTCTGGGGTGAGCGAGGCCTGGGCGCGCTGAAGCATCTCTTCGTTGGCAAGGCGGATGATATCGAGCAGACTGCCATTGCCAATGCCTTGCTGGGCTGCAGCGGCCTGGAGTCCGTCGGATGGAGCAAATGGGTCGATGGCTGCTGGGGTGGCATCTGTGGCTGCTGGAGCCTCAGCACCCTCACCGCCAAGGATGATTGTGCCGCCGCCACCGCCGCCGCCGATGATGGTTGTGCCACCGCCGACTGGGCCGCCTGCCACGATCACACCGCCGGCAGGTGCAGTTTCGCCGTCAGCAGGAGCTTCGCTTGTGGCACCAGCCACTACCGATGGGCCGCCAACTACTCCTGACACCACAGCGCCTCCAGGGACAGCCTGCTGTGCAGTGGTTGTTGCCTCTTCGTCATCAGTGGCCTCAAATGGGCGGTCAAAGGCTGAGATAAAGAACACGATAACCTCGGTGCCCATACCAAGAAACAGCATGATATCGGCTCCCGGGAGGTGGGTGAGTTTAAATAATGTACCGAGGATTACGATAGACGCACCCCAGCTATATGCATAGTTTAGAAATGTCTGGCCAGACTTGCTGTCTATCCAGCGCTGCATGGTTCCTACTATATTCAGTTTCATAGTTATTTTTGTTTTTGAAGTGTGGGCCTTGTGCCCAAGGCCTCACGAGTATATTGGTGTGTGAATTATTTCTTAGTTGGTCTTTGTGGGGTTCTTGTGTCGCGTCCACGGCCCTCAGAGGCAAGCGAGCGCACACAGCGGAAACCGATGAATGAGCGTGGCTGATTCTGATATTCCACCTGTCGCCATGCCGAGCGAATCATCGACTCTGGGTCTTTCCATGAACCGCCTCTCACCACCTTGCGCTTGAGCATATAAGGGTCCTTGATGGCGGCTTTGTAGGTGAGTTCAGGATTGATATCGTTCATCATCTGCACACCAGCCTGGGTGTAAACGGTGGAGGTCCACTCTGCCACATTGCCGGCCATGTCGAATAGGCCGTTGGAATTGGCGCCATAGATACCGCCCTTGGATGTGATGAGGTTGCCGTCTTCGGTATAATTGCCGCGGTCGGGCTTGAAGTTTGCGTAGTAGCAGCCTTTCTCGTTCTTCATCTCAGAGTCAGACCATGGGAAAGGATTACCCTCCTTGCCACGGGCAGCAAACTCCCACTCAATCTCAGAAGGCAGACGATAGCGCTGCATCTGGCGAGCCTCACGACCAAGACCTTGCAGCAGATACTCGGTGCGCCATGCGCAGAAGGCTGTGGCCTGCTCCCAGGTAACGCCCACTACTGGATAGTCGTTATAGTCGTTTGAAGAGAAATAAAGCTTTGAATACTTTTCGTTATTCGCATTCTTAAAGTCGTTAATCCAGCATGTGGTATCTGGATAGATATTAACGATATAGGTGTTGAGGAAATCGTAGTACGACGATAGTGGGCGGGTGATTGTCTCACGCACAATGCGGCCGTCGTCGTCGATATAGGCGGTGTCCTTAGAGATCATGACTACCTCGTTGGGGTCAACCTCGACATCGGTGTTGAGATTGCGCTCTGCAGGATTGAGGCGATATTTGCGCATAGCGGCCTTCTGATAGTCGTAAATCTCATAGCGATAGTTCATCTGCGAGGCGTCGAGCATCTTCTCGCCTGTCACTGGGTTGGTGGTATAGACAGAGTTGATGGCCAGTTCTTCGCTCTCGGTAGGATTTTTATAAGGAATGCGGCGACGCCAGTCGAGGTAAGGCTTTTCGAGCGGATTGCCCTCCTTGTCTTCCATAATCTTATAGGCCTCGATACCGCCAAAGTTAGGGTCGGCCAAGCGCTCACGCACGATTGAGTCGCGCACCCACAGTACAAACTGGCGATACTGGGAGTTAGTAATCTCCTTCTGGTCCATCCAGAATCCATCTACCGAAATCTCCTTGCTGGGCACATTGGCGCCCCACAGAGTGTCATTCTCGTCAAGTCCCACTTTAAGGAAGCCTTTTTCTACCTTGACCATGCCATAAGGCGTTGGTTCAATAAAGGAGCGTCCTCCTACACCGGTGACTTCTCCACCTTGCTGCATGCCACCTCCGCCAAAGCAGGAGCTCATAAGCACAGTGGCAAAGATGCCGATTGCAATGTTTCTAAACTTTTTCATCTTCATTATTATATCTGTTTTTTTGTTTTTTCGTTGTTAAAATATTTGTTGCGCCGCCAGGAGTGCAGCGCGATGATGTGTCAGGGCTGTGGCCTTAGAGCAGGCGCACGCTTTTGTGGCGGTTGCGGCCTTTCTTGTAGAGATTGAGCTGGGTCTGATATGAGAGTATCACCTCATGATTGCCATTGCCAATGCCAACTCCCGAAGTGAATGCCTCATAAGAATAGCTCAGTACTACGCCGTGAAATCTGCCACCAATAATGATAGCTGCCGAATTGGAGGGACTGTAGCTCAATCCCCCAAACAGCATCTTCTCGTCGTTGTCGTACTGCAAGCGAGTATGGATATACCCCTTGTGTTCAACGCCGTTATACATCCAGAAAACATCCGGGTGTATCGTAAATAACGGATTTTTTAGTTTAATATTGTATCCGGCCGTAAAATAATATGACCTTTTTATATTTATCTCATTAGTTTCGCCCAGCAGAATCTTGGGAGCAAGGATGTGCTTGACGGAGGCCGACACCCTCAAGTCGCGCCATTTGAATGACAAGCCGGCCGAGGCATCAATCTTGGAACCATTGAGGTCGCCCGAGCCAAATGCCTGGTCGCCCGACTCCTCCAAATCGAGTTTGGAGCCGTCAAAAGATTCATTGAGCAAGTCGGCCTGCAAGCCTATGCTGAGCGTGCCGCCAAACACCTTGCGATGGTGGGCATACTGCAGGGCAATGTTTTTCATTGAGAAAAAACCAATCTCGTCGTTCATGAAATATGCACCCATGCCGTGCTGCGGCCCCACAAAGAAGAGAGGCATGTCCACCGAGGCAACCATTGTCTTTGGCGCATTCTCATAACCGGTCAGCTGGGCGTCATAGACTCCCACTGCGCGCAGCAGGTCGCTATTGCCCACTGCTGCGGGGTTGTATTGCGTCTCTATCATCCAGAAATGCGTAAAGGCGGGGTCGTGCTGAGCCCACACCTTCTGCGTCGCTGTGCAGGCAATCACAGCGCCCAAGACTGAAAATAATATGTGTCGCAAACGATTTTCCATAAATATGCTATAACTCATAACTCCAATATATTACTTTTTATTGTGCCAGCTTATCGAAATTTTATCAAATACAAATGTGAACAGGCATGCTGCGGCTATGCAAACAGCCAGATACACGCCCACCGAGAGATACACCGAGGCATCGCTGCTCTTGCGTACCAGGCGGATGGCAAACGCCCTGACAATAGGGTGGAGGGCAAAGAGCCAGGCGCTGATCTTGCCAAAGAAAACCAGCAGTGTGCTGAAGCCTATATAGTGCACTCCGTTGGCGTCGGCCTCGGGCTTGCAGTCCACAAAGGCCAGCGCCACCATCACTGCGCCTGCCGACGACAGGCACCAGATGCCTGCATTGAAACTGCCCACCACTATCAGCGCCAGGCCAACCAGCGGCGACCACCACTGGCGGAGCCATGCCAGTCCGTAGCGGGCATGAGCCACACCAAGTCCGAATGCCAGCATCGACGGAAGGAAATTATAGTGCAGATACTCGCTCACTGTGCCGTGGTGGGCCAGGCGTCCGCTTTCAAGCCAGGCTGCTGCTATCTGTATAGTGAGGCATGCTATTATCATAGTGTAGAGCACCGCCTTGCCGCGGCGATATATTATCAGGCGCCAGAGGATATAGAACTGCATCATCAGGCCAAACCACCACCAGGGGCCGAGTATCAGGTCGCGATGGGGCTGCAGATTGCTGTAGAATCCCAGCAGCGGCAGCAGTCGGCTCAACGGTCTGTTCCACTCGCCCAGCGTCATCTCTATCACCACAAACAGCAGCAGGGCCGGAATCATCAGTCGCCACAGCTTGACCGCATGGCGCCAGAGGAACAGCAGTATATTCTCTTTGCGTGCGGTGGGCATGCTTTGCGCCGGGCTGTCTTCGTATTTCTTTACCAGTCCGTAGCCGCTCACAAAGAGGAAGATAGCCACGCCGTAGTGGCCAAAATGGCTGAACAGGTTGAGCAGCACATGAGGCCCGCCCTGGCCCAGATATTGCACCAGCTGATTGATATTCCTCACCGCAAAGGTATATTCATTCTCCGCCACACACAGAGGCAGCCAGTGTGTGTAGTTGTGAAGGATGATGAGCAGTATGCCCAGTCCCTTCAGCAGCGAGGTGGAGGTTCTGGATAATGTCATTTGGCAGGTTGTTGTGTTTGGTCAGCGCGATGCTGGTTCATTATTTCGTCGTAGGTGCGGTTGGTGCCCTTGACGGGTCGCGGCCTGGCCTTGAATTGAGGCGAGAGCAGGTCGCGCTCGGGGTTGTAGTATTTGGTCTGCACACCTGTCAGGTTGAGCAGCATGTGCGAGATATCGTCTATGGAGAAAGGGCGCTGCTTGGCGGCTTTGAGTTGCGCCATCAGCTCGGGGCGCTTCTGCTGCAGGGCGGGAGTGAGCCACACCTCGAGCGGCACTTCAAACTCTGCCCACAAAACATCTGCGCTGGGCATTGCCTTATGGTTGCGGCCATAGATCCTCATCTTGCCGTCATACACCTCGTCGCCGTGGTCAGCGGTATATACTATCACCGCCTCGCGGTCTTTATACAGCTCATAGATGCAGCGCAGGATGCTGTCGTTGTAAAGGGTGGCGTTGTCGTAGTCGGCCACTATCTGGCGCTGGTTGTTGCCCAGGTCGGGGCGGTCGATGTCGTCCTTGGTGAAATGGGCTGAGGCCTTGGGGAATCTTGCGTGGTAGGGCAGGTGCTGGCCCATGAGGTGGAGTATCATAAACTGCTTTGGACACTTGGTCTGGGGCATGGTAGCCAGCAGGTCGGCGTCGTACTTGCTCATCCGTGAGTTGCGATTGTTAAAACAGAGGCTGTCGAAGGGCTGTCCGTTCAGGAAGAATGAGCCGTTGAAGTAGGCGGCATTCTGACTGGCCGAGATATAGAACTGGGCAGAGTGGAAAGTCACTTCATAGCCGGCTCTTTTTATCAACGCGGGGAACAGCACGCCGTCGGTCCACAGGCCTGGCTGGTCGGTGGAGTGGGTAGATAGCATCTGCTTGAATGTATTTGACGTCACATTCCACGGAGTCACAGCGTCGTCCATAGCCACCATCAGGCCGCGGGCCTCGCTCTGGGTCTGGAAGGGGGTGGTGGGCAATCCATAGCCATATACGGCCGAGTGGTGCTTATTGTAGCTCTCGCCAATTACCCATACCACGCAGGGAATGCCATCGTGGCTCTCTACACTGCCTATCTGCTGCATGTTGGTGGCTAGGGTCTGCAATTCGCCATTGGCTAACTGCAGGAATTTCACAGCATAGACCAAGCGCCAGTGGGCTGAGCAAAACACATGGTTGTCTGCCCGCTCAGCGAGGTCTGTGCGCTGCAGACTGAGGAAATTATAGATGTCCTTGCGGGCAGGCCACCACCAGATAGCGCAAGCCAGGCACACCGGAATTACCACTGCGGGCAGCCAGGTGCGCACTGCGGCCGCCACTTTGGGCCATTGGCCGGCCAGACGGCGCGCTGCCACCGCCAGACCTACATGTGCGGCTACCAGCAGGCCCCACCACAGCAGCGTGAGCCACAGTGCCGATGAGCCGGTGCACACATCCAGAAATCCCGTGGCCTCCTGCGGATTGGTCTCTTGCACCATAAAAAGCGTTTGGGGCGACAAATGCATGTAGAAGCGCTGATAGAGAAAACTTTCGAGCCATCCAAGCAGATACATCTGCACATAAATCACAATCATCACCACCCGGGCTATCTTGCGGGGCAGCAGGCACACCAGCATGGCCACCACATAGATATCCAGCAGTATCTGGGGCGCATAGGTCCACGCGCTCTCGCTGGTCCAGTGTGTCTGGTGCCAGAGCTGCACCCATGCCGCCATGCCCATCAGCAGGAGCATGGTGCAGCGGCGGGCTGGCGCGAGCAGCCAGTCGGCAATCCAGCGCAGCGAGCGCCAGGCTATATTTGCCTGTGGTGTGTGTGGTGTGCTGTGATTCATTGTTTCTTGTTCATTATCTGATCATAGGTCACCTTGGTGCCCTTGACGGGTCGCGGTCTGGCCTTGAACTGAGGCGAGAGCAGGTCGCGCTCAGGATTATAGTATTTTGTCTGCACTCCTGCCAGATTGAGCAGCAAGTGAGAGACGTCGTCTATGGAGAATGGGCGCTGTTTGGCGGCCTTGAGGCGCTCCATCAGCTCGGGGCGCGTCTGCTGCAGGGTAGGGGTGACCCACACTTCCATCGGCACCTCAAATTCGGCCCACATTATCTCGCTGGTGGGTTGTGCCGAGTGGTTGCGGCCATACATGCGCATGTTGCCGTCAAATACCTCGTCGCCGTGGTCGGCCAGATACACGATCACCGCCTCGCGGTCTTTGTAGAGGTCATACACCCGCTCCAGCAACTGGTCGTTGGCCAGCGTGGCATTGTCGTAGTCGGCCACTATCTGGCGCTCCTGGGCGCTGAGGTCGAGCCGCTTGATGTCGTTTGGCAAAAACTGCTTGCCATCGCTCGGCACGCGCTCGGCATAGGGCATGTGCTGGCCCAGCAGGTGGAAAATCACGAACTGCATACTGTCGCGGGGCAGGCCTTGCAGTTCCTTGAGCAGGCCGCGGTCATACAGATAGTACTTCGTATTGCGATAGTTGAAGCAGAGGCTGTCGAATGGCTCGCTGTTGAGATAGAACGACCCGTTGTAGTTGGCCGAGTTCTGGCGGTTGCTCTTATAGAACTGGTTTGAGATAAACGCCGTCTTGTATCCGGCCTGGCGTATCAGGGCCGGAAAGAGCACGCCATCGGTCCAAAGGCCCTCTTGGTCGCTCGAGTGGGTGGACAGCATCTGCTTGAACACCGACGACGTCACATTCCACGGAGTCACTGCGTCGTCCATGGCCACCATCAGCCCGGCTCGCTCGCTCAGGGTTTGAAACGGTGTGGTGGGCAGGCCATAGCCATACACCGCTGAGTGGTGTTTATTGTGGCTCTCGCCTATCACCAATACTATCTGGGGCACGCCGTCGCGGCTCTCCACGGGGCCAATCTGCTGCATGTTGTGAGCCAAGGTCTGTAGTTCCTGGCGCGACAGCTGTTCAAACTTCATGGCATAAACCACCCTCCATTGCGGAGAGTAGAACACGCTGAGGTCGGTCTGCTCAGCTCTGTCGGTGCGGTCGATAGCCAGAAATCTGGCAATCTCCACCCTCTGCGGAATCCACCACACCAATCCAATGGCGCACAGCGGTACTACCACGCGGGCAGCCCATTTAGCCATGCCCTGCAGCAAGGCCGGCCTCTTGCGCTCCAGCCACCAGCGGCCCACTATCGCACCGATGTGGCAAGCCAGCAGACCCAGCCACCACAGCAGCGTGGGCCACAGCTTCTTGCTCTGCAGACACATATCCACAAACCCGCTGGCCTCGCCATCGTTGGTCTCGAGCACCATGGTGAGCGTCTGCGGATTGAAGTGCATAAAGAAGCGCTCGTACAGAAAACTCTCGGCAAAGCCCAGCACATAAATCAGCACATAGACCATCACCAGAGCCACCTGGCGCCATACTCTCGGCAGCAGGCTGACCGCCAGCGCCACCAGATACATATCGACCATCAGCACAGGCATCGTGACCCACCATCCGTCGGCAGTCCACTTGGTATGGCCAAATACTATCAGCCACGCCGCCACCCCCACCACAAAGAGCAGTGAGCAGCGCTCCAGCGGCATCAGCAGCCAGCGCGCCAAAGTGGTCAATATGTTTTTACATTGTATCTTCATACACATACATCGTGCAAAGCACATGCGCCTACGCAATTTTCGCATACGCTTGCGCAAAATACACATGCGCCTACGCAAAAGGCGCTGCAATTTACAACATTTTTTTCGCACAAGCACAGTTTTATGCCCACAAAACGCATTTTTTGCATAAATCTGCGCCCAATTCAGGCACTTTTGCCCCAAAACCCGCCCCCGCAGCACAATTTCAGCCACACCAAAAATCAGTCCAAAATTATTAGAGCCCGATAAAATTTCTCAAATCTTTTTTAATAAATTAATCTTCAAAACATTGTACCGTAATTACATAGTCGGGGCTTCGCCATCAACAATCTTGCCGATATTGCCGCCGCTGGCTGCCTCTGGAGAAATGTGGCCGATAGAAAGGCCTTACTTTTGAGTCGTCAGGCAGCAACTCGGCTCGCATTTGAGTCGTCTGCTCCCCTAGGTGAGGGGAGCTGTCGCGAAGCGACTGAGGGGTCGATAGCATAATTTGTTGCTATTCAGTCATTCAAGTCGGAAGGCCAAGCGGTCTTAGGAAGACAAGGATTTGGT
>JAZUHM010000330.1:0-3138 GCA_045641725.1 Bacteroidaceae bacterium
TGAGCGTTGAGCAGAGACACACAAACTCATTGCGGATAAAGGCGTGGCACTCCACGGGGGCATTGTCGCCTTCCTCGGCGCGTGCTTCGGCCTCGTTTTCGGCAATCATCTCTGAGTCTTCGCAATGTGTGACCACGGGGAGTCGCTTGGCCGTGGCGATGGCAAACACTTGGTCGAGCGCCAGGTCTTTTTCCACGAGCATATTGCCAGTGGAGGCTCCCATAAAGAGTTTTACGGCAGGCACGTCGTCGGGATTCACTGCCTCGAGCTCAGCTGCGTTGTCGTTGGTGGCACCTATGTAGAAGGCGTAGTTGACGCGGCTATTCTGGGCGGCAAGTTTGTATTTGTCGGCGAGGGCTTGCAGTGAGGTGGTCTGCGGCGAGGTGTTTGGCATGTCGAAAAACGTGGTCACGCCGCCTGCTGCCGCTGCGGTGGTCTCACTTAGCATGTCGGCTTTGTGAGTTAGGCCCGGCTCGCGGAAATGTACGTGTTCGTCGATCACACCTGGCATCACATAGGCGCCCTGGGCGTCAATTATCTCGCCTTCTGGGGCGAAGGGCGTGCCTTCTGCCGCCACTTCTGCCAGTGTGTCGCCGTTTATTTTGAGACTGCCGCTGAAGATGCGGCCTTCGTTTACTATTTTTGCGTTGATTATTGAGATCATCAGGCGTTGGTATTTTGCATTCGTGCGGCTTTCATTTTTCTAAACTTGCCGGTGATGCTGTCCCACTTGAGGCGCAGCACTCCAAAGAGGGCTTCGCCAAAAATACCTCCGCTCATCTTGCTGGTGCCGAGCTGTCGGTTTACGAAAATCACGGACACTTCCTTGATTTTGAAGCCCAGTTTGTAAGCGGTGAACTTCATCTCGATCTGGAAGGCGTAGCCCTTGAATCGGATGGCGTCGAGGTCGATAGCCTGCAGCACTTCGCGGCGGTAGCATTTAAATCCGGCGGTGGTGTCGCGCACTGGCATTCCGGTAACTGTGCGCACATATTTGCTGGCGTAGTAACTCATCATCACGCGACCCATAGGCCAGTTTACCACATTCACACCTGTGATATATCGGCTGCCGATGGCCACGTCGTTGCCCTCATCGTGGCACGCGGCATAGAGGCGTGGCACATCCTCGGGGGCATGGCTGAAATCGGCGTCCATCTCAAACACAAACTTATATTGCTCTCTCTCCAGCGCCCACTTAAATCCGGTGATATAGGCGGTACCCAGACCGAGTTTGCCGCTACGTTCGATAAGGTGGACGTGGCCTGCAAATCGCTCTTCGCCTTGTATCTCCTTCACGATGGCAGCTGTGCCGTCGGGCGAGCCGTCATCTACTATCAGGATGTCGAATGGGCCGTTGAGGTCAAAGATTGCCGTAATTATATTGCGTATATTCTCTTTCTCGTTGTAGGTAGGAATAATGATAACGCTGTCTGACTGCATGGATATGTGGGTTTATAATTGCATAATATATGCAAAGGTATAAAAGATTTGTGTATTAATCCACAGCCGACGGCAGTTTTTTGGCTTGGCGTTAACTTTTTTTATGTTTGGGCGCGAAAAATCCTTCTTTTTTGAGCATTCTAAACATCTGTTCGGCTTTTTGCAGATAGCACTCGCGTGGGTGGCTGATGGCGTAGTCTTCGCTCACCCTCTCATCGGCAATGGCCACTATCTTGCTGACACCGCATTTGAGCAGTTCGTCGGCGCCCTCGCCCTTTGAGCCGACCAGCGCCACGCAGGGCACGTCTTGCATGGCGCAATGGCGCGCTATGCCACCAACCACCTTGCCTTGCAGCGACTGCGAGTCAGCCCGCCCCTCGCCGGTGATTACTAAATCAATGTCGCTGATAACGGAATCAAAATCAGTGAGTTGCAGCATGGCCTCGATGCCGGATTGTTGCCGGGCATTGAGGAATAGTTGCATGGCAGCGCCCAGACCTCCAGCCGCACCGCCACCAACCAGCGAGTCGGGGTCGGTGTGGAAGGCGGCTTGCATCACCTGTTTCAGATTCACCATGCCCTCTTCAAGCCTCAGCAGTATTTGGTCGTCAGCGCCCTTTTGCCGCCCAAAAACCATGGTGGCGCCATTGCGGCCGCACAGCGGGTTGCCAACGTCGGTAAGTGTCACGAAATCAACGTTTTCCCTTTCGCAGCAAAACTCGCTGAGGTCTATCTCGACCACCCTCTCAAGGTCGGCCCCGCAGCCCTGCAGTTCCCTGCCGTGGGCATCAAGAAACCGGGCGCCGAGGGCACGCATGCACCCCATGCCGCCGTCGTTGGTGGCCGAACCACCCAGAGTTACATAAATCTCGCGAAAACCTCGGGCCAAAGCGTCTTTTATCATCTCGCCAACGCCGTAGGAGGAAGTCACGAGCGGGTTGCGCTGAGGCTTGGCCACGAGAGTCAGTCCCGCTGCCGCCGCCATCTCGATTACCGCTACCTTATTATTTATATAGCCGTACTCCGCGCAGATTTCCCGCATCAGTGCGTCGTGCGCCCTGCACACGATTTTGCCGCAGTTTGCGCTGCCAGGCATTTTGCCAGCGCCTTCTACCACAGCATCTGCCGTGCCTTCGCCGCCGTCTGCCATCGTCACACAGCGACACTCCACCTCGCCCAGCACATTGCGCGCCGCTCTCTCAAGCAACTCGGCAGTGTCACGGCTGGTGAGCGTACCTTTAAACGAATCAGAGGCAAAAAGCAGTTTCATCTTGTGCAGACATTGTTTCAAGCACTGCAAATTTCGCAAAAATAATCCTCAAAAAAGAATTTTTCTGCGAGATAAAAACAAATTTCTGCGCGGTGAAAAAAACTAAGTGCGTGCTAATTTTCGTTCACAGCGCTGTGAACAATCGTTCACACCGCTGTGAACGGAATTTATCTCGAAGCGAGAAATTTTTTGCCCGAAAAAAACGGCAGCCAGAGCGCAACGAGGCGCCCAATTTTGGGGCATTTGTCTCGGTCGCTGCTCGGCGCGGGACGCGCTAAGCATTGACCGGCATATCGACCAAGGCATTGACCGACACGTGAACCCTGAAAGGCTCTACAGGGCCGTCTGCTCCCCTGTCTAGGCTACTCTTTGTACACATTTTTTACTGGTAGTTGTACTAGAAGTTGTGGTTGAGTCGTCTCCTCCCC
>JAZUHM010000331.1:0-3697 GCA_045641725.1 Bacteroidaceae bacterium
AACGAGTTAAACGAATATATTTCTCATAATCAAATCTTTTACCTAATTCAATGATTGATCGCAAAACAATAGACCAAGTATATCTTGCATCCGACATCGTAGAAGTTGTGGGCGACTTTGTAACACTTCGCAAAAGTGGCAATAATTACAAAGGCCTATGCCCTTTTCACGATGAAAAAACGCCATCTTTCATGGTGTCTCCAGCAAAGGGATTATGCCATTGCTTTGGTTGCCACAAGGGTGGCAATGCCGTCAATTTCCTCATGCAGCTCAACAACATGAGCTACCCCGAGGCTATTCGCTGGCTTGCTAAAAAATACAATATTGAAGTCATTGAGACTGAGGTTGACGAAAAAAAACAACAGGAGCGCAACCACCTCAACGAACTCTATTCACTCAACCAATGGGCCAACGAATATTTCCAATCTGTACTCCATGAAACAGACGAGGGAAAAGGCATTGGCATCACATACTTCCGTGCACGCCAATTCCGCGATGATATTATCAAAAAATTCCAATTAGGTTTTTGTCCATCATCAGGATACGGATTGGCAGATAATGCACGAAAAAATCACCTCAGCGAAAACAATCTCGTCGAAACAGGGTTGTGCATCCGCAGCAATTCAGGCCGACTGCGCGACCGCTTTTACGGCAGAGTCATATTCCCAATCCACAACCACATGGGCAAAGTGGTTGGCTTTGGCGGACGAGTATTAGAGAAAAGAGATAATGTAGGCAAATACGTCAACTCAATAGAATCACCCGTTTATAATAAAAGACACGAGCTCTACGGCATTTACTTTGCTAAGCAAGCAATTCAGAAACTTGACTGCTGCTATATGGTCGAAGGCTATACCGATGTCATATCTATGCATCAATGCGGCATAGAAAACGTGGTTGCATCATCAGGCACAGCGCTCACCCACGAGCAAATCCGATTGATGAAGAAATTTACCACCAATATGACAGTGCTCTATGATGGCGACTCTGCTGGCATCAAGGCATCTTTGCGCGGTATCGACATGCTTCTTGAGCACGGCTTCAATATCAAGGTACTCCTTCTGCCTGACGGCGACGACCCCGATTCCTTCTCACACAAGCATACCGCAGAGGAATACGTAGAATACATCAACAGCCACCAGGTCGATTTCATCAAGTTTAAGACAAACCTGCTGCTTGAAGCCGCCGGCAATGACATTCAGGCTCGCTCCAAGGTAATAAATGACATTGCCGACAGCATCTCACGCATCGACAATCCCATCACACGCTCCCTATACATACAGGAGTGTGCTATCATCACCAACGTCAGGGAGCAAGACATTATCGACACGGTAAACTCTATTCGCAACAAAAACAAGCTTGCCAAAATACAAGAAACACAGTACAACTCAACGCGAACATCTGAAGCAAGCGCCTCAGCTCAACCCACCGAGCAGCCAACCGCGTCAAATACGGCAACACCCCATCAGCCCCACACCGCAACTCAGCTAGCCGAAGAGAACATCATAAAGTTCGTCATACGCTATGGAGAAGCAACTATGGGCAATTTCACAACAGAAAATGGTCAGACACAAAATCTGTGTTTTGCAGAATACATCAACCTCTGCATGAAGCATGACGAGATTGCATTCACCAATCCACTTTTCCAAACCATACTCCAAGAAGTTATTACCAACAAGCATCTGCCAAACTTCTCTGCATATAGTTATCTGCTCTCGCATCCCGACGAAAATGTGCGCAGTTCTGTGATTCGCCTCTCCAGCAACACAGAGCGCTCCGCTACTGTCAACGACGCATCCGTGACCAACGAGCTGAGTAAAAACGGCAACAAGCTCCTCATAGATCTTCACCTAGCCATACTCGAAGACAAAATCAAAGAGACCGATCATCTCATTAAAAGCGGCACACTCTCAGACGAAGAATTGCTGCAGAAACTTCAAGAATATCAAGCATACAAACAAACTCAGATTGCAATACGCAATACACCTTTAGAATAAAAAGCTATACTCTCACATGAACATATCAATACTCGACGGCTACGCACTCAATCCAGGCGATCTCGATTGGTCACCGCTCAAAAACCTTGGCACTCTTTCGATATACGACCACACCTCTCCCGACCAAGTCGTAGCCCGCAGTCTTAATGCAGACATTGTTATCACAAACAAAGTTCAGTTTGACGCCCAGACTCTAAGTCAGCTGCCAAACCTTAAATGCATTGTCGTCACAGCCACCGGCTACAACATCATCGACACAGAGGCTGCACGCCAACAAGGAATTGCCGTATGCAATGCCCCCAACTACTCATCCGATTCAGTAGCACAGCAGGTCTTTGCCCTCCTATTACACATCACCAACCGCATTGCAGACTATGCTTCTGCCAATCGCAACGGACGATGGACCGCCTCACCCGACTTCTGCTATATTGATATCCCTACGCAGGAACTCGCGGGCAAAACCCTCGGCATCATCGGCTTTGGCAATATCGGTTCGTCTGTAGCCAAAATCGCCAACGCATTCGGCATCAACGTGGTCACATCAACCAGCAAAAGCCAATCTCAATTGCCCGATTATGTTACCAAAGTCAGCATAGAGCAACTACTGTCAACCTCTCACATCATCTCGCTCCACTGCGCCCTCACGCCTGACACTCAAAACATCATCAATTCAGCCGCACTCGCACAAATCAAGCCAGGCACCATCCTTATCAACACCTCTCGCGGTCCACTCATCGACGAACAAGCCGTGGCCAACGCACTCGCCCAAGGCACACTGGCCGCATACGGAGCCGACGTGCTCTCCATCGAACCTGCCACAGCAGGCAATCCTCTCCTAACGGCGCCTAACTCATATCTAACCCCACACATAGCCTGGGCCACACTGCAGGCACGCCAGCGCCTCATGCAAATAACTATCGACAATGTCAAGGCATTTTGCAATCACACACCTATCAACGTCGTAAACTAATCAACCACTCACATGGAAATACCATCTATCACTGAAATACAAGACATACTCGACGCATCTGTCAATTTCATATCTGGTTCAAGAATACCCACATTCATTGATTTACTCGACTTTATCGGCACACTCGCCTTTGCCATCTCTGGCACACGATTAGCAGCAGCCAAGCATTTTGACCTTTTTGGTGCATATGTAGTCGGCCTTACCACTGCCATCGGAGGCGGCACAATACGCGACATCCTACTCGACAAATCCCCATTCTGGATGACCGACCCATTCTATCTGGTATGTTCAGCCATTGCCTTGGTATGGGTTATCCTGTTCCGCAAGGTATTGGTGCGCCAAGACAACACGTGGTTCCTCTTCGACACCATAGGTCTGGCCCTGTTCACAGTGGTAGGCATAGAGCGAACCATTGCCCAAGACTTCCCCATGTGGTGCGCCATCATGATGGGCGCCATGACTGGAGCAGCAGGCGGTATTCTGCGCGACGTGCTTATCAATGAAGTGCCACTTATCTTCCGCAAAGAGATTTATGCCCTTGCCTGCGTCACTGGCGGCATCGTGTTTGCCATTTGCTACTCACTCGACATCAACCACAACCTCTGCGCCATCATCGGCGGAGTCACAGTCATAGTCATCCGCATCCTGGCCGTCAAATTCCACCTTTCACTCCCAACTCTCAAAGTCGAAGGTATCAAAGAAGACGGCAGCACGAAATAGCTTGCATTTC
>JAZUHM010000332.1:0-2735 GCA_045641725.1 Bacteroidaceae bacterium
CGGATATAATTTTAATTGATCTTGTTTTTATAAGTTGACGACATCTTGAAGTTTATCACCAATTTTGGCGGCACCAGCATTTTCTTACCATTAGCAGGGTTTATCATGACTCGCTCGTTTTTCTTTTTGATTTCAAAACTACCCAAGCCCGATACAACAATCTCATTATCAACCTCTAAAGCACTTACCATTGTTTCGGCAAGGCTGTTTACAAGGTTCTGACATTGCTTGACAGGTATGGATGTGCGTTCTGCAACCTCTGCAATAAATTCTTTATTATTCATGGTTTTGTGTTATATCAACTTATTTATCTGCCAATTCACCAAAGATATCAAACTCATTTGCATCGTTAATCTGGACATTGTATATGCAACCATATCTAAGACGTCTGCCTTCCGGCACTTTTATATACACAATGCCATCAACCTCAGGCGAGTCATATTCTGTGCGTCCAACATAGTATTCACCTTCTTTATCATCAATTATCACGGGCAGGAGTTTACCAATTTTCTCGGCCGCAATTTCTTCAGAAATATCTTGTTGTACTGCCATCAGTCGATCAAGGCGATCTTGTTTTACGTCTTCAGGAACATCGTCGATATAGTTTTTAGCTGCAGGAGTACCTTCTTCCTCACTGTATGTAAATGCTCCCATGCGCTCAAAGCGAGCAAATTTCACAAACTCTATGAGTTCCTCGAAATCTTGTTCAGTTTCACCTGGATAACCCACCATAAATGTTGTGCGCAGAGCAATATTTGGCACTTCCTTGCGGATGCGGTCAATCAATTCGTATTGCTCCTTTGAGGTGATATGGCGGTGCATGCGCTGAAGCACTGCATCACTGGCATGCTGCAAGGCAATATCAAGATATTTGCACACATTGTTCTTTTTACGCATTACCTGTAGCAACTCAGTAGGGAAACCGTTTGGATAGGCATAATGCAAACGAATCCAATTAACTCCAGGTATATCGGACATTTTATCTACCAACTCTGCGATTTTTCGCTCATTGTATAGGTCCAATCCGTAATAAGTCAATTCTTGGGCAATGATTTGAAATTCAGAAGTACCCCCTGCAACCAACATGCGCACCTCGTCCAAAATCTCTTCCATCGGGCGGCTCACATGCCTGCCTGTTATTAATGGAATAGCGCAATATGCACAATGGCGGTCGCAACCCTCGGAGATTTTAATATAAGCATAGTGTTTAGGAGTGGTTAGAATGCGCTCACATCCTTTATAATCTGCAGGCACCATGCCATTCTCACGAAGCAAATCTTCTACCAACTCATTCCAGTTAAACTTGCCATAATAGCGATCCACGCCAGGAATTTCCTGATTCAGTTCCTTAAAAAAGCGCTCTGACAAGCATCCGGTCACAAGCACTTTGCGGATTTTGCCTTGTTCCTTGAGTTGTATCAAATAGAGAATCATCTCTACGCTCTCGGCTTTTGCATCATTTATAAATCCACAAGTGTTCACCACGACTACGTCATGATGAACTTTAGCGGGATTATGATAAATTTTATAGCCAGCGGCTTTTAATCTATAAAGAATGCGCTCTGAATCAACCAGATTCTTAGAGCATCCCATAGTTATCACGTCAACTGTTGGCATAGATTCAGAGTGCTATTATTATTTGATATCTGATGCACTATTCTTAAACAATGCATCCACAAATTCTTTTTTATCAAACGGCTGAAGATCATCAATGCCTTCTCCCACACCGATAAATTTAACAGGTATTTGCATCTGGTGGCTGATACCAATTACTACACCACCACGGGCAGTGCCATCAAGCTTAGTTATTGCCAAAGAACTGATTTCTGTAGCCAAAGCAAATTGTTTGGCTTGCTCAAAGGCATTCTGGCCGGTAGAACCATCAAGCACAAGCATTACATCATTTGGCGCATAGTCCAACAGTTTTTTCATCACATTCTTGATTTTAGACAGCTCATTCATCAAGCCTACCTTGTTGTGCAAACGGCCTGCGGTGTCTATAATTACCACATCGGCATCAACCGAAATGGCGTGAGCCAATGTGTCGTAAGCTACAGAAGCAGGGTCGCTGCCCATTTTCTGTTTAACAATAGGCACATCAATGCGTTGAGCCCAGGCTTCAAGTTGCTCAATAGCAGCAGCACGGAAAGTATCAGCAGCTCCAAGCACTACTTTCAAGCCTTCTTGCTTATACATGTTTGCAAGCTTACCAATGGTAGTAGTCTTACCTACCCCATTCACGCCTACAACCATAATCACATATGGCTTTTTGTCTTGAGAAAGGAATTCTGTTGGTGTGTCATTTCCCGACTCTTTCAGCATATTAACGATTTCGTCTCGCAAAATATAGTTCAACTCAGACGTCTTCACATATTTATCGCGCTTTACTCTCGCCTGGATATGCTGGATAATTTCGAGAGAAGTCTCCACTCCCACGTCAGAAGTCATCAAAGTCTCCTCCAAGTTATCGAGGACGTCATCGTCAACTGTAGATTTGCCAGCAACAGCATGAGTCAGCTTATCGAAAAAACCAGTACGCGTCTTTTCCAAGCCGTCGTCAAGGTGCTGCTTCTGTTCTTCCTTATTTTCTTTACGTTTAAAAAAATCAAAAAATCCCATAATCGTTTATTTTGTACGCAAAGTTAAGCAATATTTATATTAAATAAGGTATAACAAGACGAAAAAATTCATCAAAATGCGCCAAATACGCATTTAATGCCATCAACAATAGCACA
>JAZUHM010000333.1:0-1515 GCA_045641725.1 Bacteroidaceae bacterium
ACCCCTCTGGCTCTTCGAGCCACCTCCCCTCCTCAGGGGAGGAGACGACTCAATCACAGTGTTTTTGACGGACAACGCCAATACCTAGGTTGGCGTCTTTCGTAGCTCGGCGTGTCCCGCGCCGAACTACGGAAGGCGCCAATTTTTGGTTGAGCCCAAGTCTTTTTTCTGCGCTTTGAGAAAATTTTTCTGCGCCTTGAAAAATATGAAGTGCGCAATAAATTCTGTTCACAGCGCTGTGAACGATTGTTCATAGCGCTGTGAACAATTGTTCACACCGCTGTGAACGTTTGTTCACAGCGCTGTGAACTAAATTTAGCACGAAGTTTGAAAAAATCGGCGCGCACAAAAATGCTGCGAGAGCGCGATAAACCTATGAAAATCATAGGAGTTTCGAAATTTATTCGTAACTTTGCCTAAATTTCAGAATATGGACTATAGAAGTTACGGATATGAGATAATGGCGCCCGCTGGGACGTGGGAATCGCTGGCCGCTGCCATCAAGGCAGGGGCTGACTCGATTTACTTTGGCATAGAGAGCCTCAACATGCGCGCCCACTCGGCTGCACACTTCACCATCGACGACTTGCGCACCATAGCGGCCAAGTGCGACGAGGCGGGAGTGAAGAGCTATCTCACCGTCAACACTATCATCTATGGCGAAGACCTGCCGCTCATGCGCTCTATATGCGACGCAGCTAAGGCCAGCGGCATCTCGGCTGTGATAGCCAGCGATGTTGCCGTGCTGCAATACTGCAATTCCATCGGTCAGGAGATTCATCTCTCTACACAGCTCAACATCAGCAACGTAGAGGCCCTCAAGTTCTATGCGCAGTTTGCCGATGTGGCCGTGCTGGCGCGAGAGCTCAATATGGATCAGGTGACCGAAATCAGCCGCCAGATTGACGAACAAAACATCTGCGGCCCGAGCGGTCGCAAGATTCGCATCGAGATGTTTTGCCACGGCGCCCTCTGCATGGCAGTCAGTGGCAAATGCTACCTCAGTCTCAACAATCTGGGCTACAGCGCCAACCGCGGCGCCTGTCTGCAGGTTTGCCGCCGCAGCTATACCGTCAGAGACCGCGAGACGGACGTGGAACTCGACGTTGACAATAAATACATCATGTCGCCCAAGGACCTCAAGACCATCCGGTTTATCGACCGCATGGTCAAGGCCGGTGTCAAGGTGTTCAAGATAGAGGGCCGTGCCCGCGGTCCGGAATACGTATATACCACCGTGGAGTGCTATAAGCAGGCGTTGCAAAACGCACTGCAGGGCTCGACCACGCCAGAGCAGAAAGACCTGTGGGACGAACGCCTCAAGACGGTGTTTAACCGCGGTTTCTGGGACGGATACTACCTCGGCCAGCGCCTTGGAGAGTGGAACAAGGAATACGGCTCGTCGGCCACAGAGCGCAAGGTGTATGTGGGCAAGGGCGTGAAGTATTTCTCTAAGATAGGCGTGGCAGAATTTTTGCTTGAGGCCAACACTCTCGACCGCGGCGACAAGCTGCT